>DOVJ01000123.1 GCA_003520145.1 Eubacterium sp. | reverse complement strand
GCATCCGCGGAGCACGTGTTTGAGCATCCGTAGGATGCGAGTTTGCGAGAGCGGATGCTAATTAGCCGCCTGCGAAAGTATAGAAATCTTGACGTGTCGCAGCATGACGATGAATTCTAAAACGTGTCGCCGGGGGTGTTGAATTCTTAAAGGTTTTGTAACATTTAGTTAATTGTATCTCCACCCCTGATATGCTATAATTAAGGTGTAAGATTATATCTTGAGGTTAGTAATATGAGATATTCAAGAGATTTTAGCAACCTTCTTGACATACAGAAGAAGGTATTATATATGAACTGTGTTAGGCCTATGCTTAACAAACGGGCGCTTTTTTCAGACAGAACGAAGGATTATTGCGATCCAGTTGAGCCTATGCCTGGCGATGAAGTTACGATAAGATTCAGAACCTACAGGTACAACGTGGATAAGGTTTTTCTTCACTACAACGGCAAGTGTGTTGAGATGTACAGAAGTGACAGGGATCTGACATATGATTATTACAAGGTTAAGATAACCGTGTCTGATGTCAAGATCAGATATTATTTCCGTGTCATATGTGGTCCGAGAACTTGTTACTATAACCAGTGGGGCGCAATAAGCGAGCTTAATGAGGCGTATGATTTTGAAATCATACCGGGATTTAAGACTCCAGACTGGATGAAGGGTGCAGTGGTTTACCAGATATATATAGACCGCTTCTGTAACGGAGATGAGTCGAATGATGTCTTGGACAACGAGTATGTATATATCGGTCAGCCAGTATCGCGTGTCACGGATTGGGATTCTTTGCCGCAGGCTATGGATATAAGGCGTTTTTACGGCGGTGATCTTGCTGGCGTATATAAGAAGCTAGATTATCTTATGGACCTTGGTGTGGAGGTTATATACTTCAATCCTTTATTCGTGTCGCCGTCTAATCATAAGTATGATATAGCGGATTACGATTATATCGATCCGCATATAGGCGTGATCGTGGAGGATGCTGACCCTTCTAAGGGTTCTGTGTATGCTCAGAGAGTATCGAGTATTAAGAATCTTGAGGCGAGTAATCAGTTTTTCATCAAGCTGGTGGAGGAAATCCATAAGCGTGGTATGAAGGTCATCATAGATGGCGTCTTTAATCACTGCGGTTCCTTCAACAAGTGGCTTGACAGAGAGCACATATACGAAGGCAAGGAGGGGTTTGCGCCTGGCGCGTACATATCAAAGGACAGCCCTTACAGGAATTATTTTGATTTTAAGGATACAAGAGACTGCGCCTGGCCAAACAACAACTCATATGACGGATGGTGGGGGCATGATACCTTGCCAAAGCTCAATTATGAGGGCTCTGAGGAACTTACGAATTATGTGCTGTCGATTGGTAAAAAGTGGGTATCCCCTCCGTACAATGTCGATGGTTGGCGACTTGACGTAGCTGCGGATTTGGGACACAGTAGCGAGTTTAATCATCATTTTTGGCAAATGTTTCGAGAGGCTGTTAAGTCTGCGAATAAGGATGCCGTTATATTAGCGGAACATTATGGTAATCCGGGATCGTGGCTTCAAGGCGATGAATGGGATACTATCATGAACTATGATGCTTTCATGGAACCTGTCACCTGGTTTTTGACTGGTATGGAAAAGCATAGTGATAACCGTAACGACGGACTTTTTGGTAACGGCAGAAGCTTCTTTGATTCTATGAAACATAACATGGCCAATATGGGTTGGAATCCGACTTATATAGCTCTTAATCAGTTGTCAAATCACGATCATTCGAGGTTTCTGACAAGAACGAACAGAAGAGTTGGGCGAGTTGGGTCTCTTGGAAGCGCTGCTGCCGGTGAGGGTATCAACTACGGAATATTCAAGGAAGCTGTTGTTATCATGATGACATGGCCGGGCGCTCCGGGTATATACTACGGAGATGAGGCTGGTGTTGTGGGATTCACAGATCCTGATAACAGAAGAACTTATCCTTGGGGACATGAGGACAGGGAGCTTATCGAGTTCCATAAGTCTATAATAAGTCTTCATAAGGATAATCCGGTTTTGAGGAATGGAAGTCTTAAGGAACTGGTGTGTGATTATAATCTTATCTCTTATGCGAGATTTGACAGGGAACATGTTATAATTGTCGTGATCAATAATAACGATGATGAAAAGCATGTCAAGATTCCTGTATGGCAGGCCGGAGTCAATATGAACGATTACATGGAGCAGATATTCTTATCTACATCGAGAGAACACTCGACGTCGGTGATAGGATATTCAGTCAGGGCTGGTTTCCTTGATGTACATATGAGAGGTTACAGTGCCACTATATACAGGTTGGCGAGATAATGTGAGGTGATCATGGAATATGATGATAATGAAGCGTACAGAAGACGTGTGCGCATAGAACGAAAGAGACGGCGAAGAAGGATAAGACTTATAAAGCGAGCGCTTGTTGACCTTGCTTTGCTTATATGTGTGTTACTTCTTGTTTTTACAGTAGTTTTTGTATCTAAGAAGTTGTTTGTCAAGGAGAAGCCGATCACTATAGAGAGGCATGTAGAACTTACGAATCTTGACAGATAAATCGTTGTGAGTGTGCAGGAGGATGTGTGAAATTATTACTTGCAGAGGATGAGAAGGAGCTATCGAGGGCGTTAGTTGCTATACTGAAGCATAATAATTATTCTGTGGATGCTGTTTATAATGGGCTTGATGCGTTAGATTATATCATGAATGACGACTATGATGGAGTCATACTGGATATAATGATGCCAAAGCTTGACGGGATAAGCGTCTTAAGGAAGATCCGGCAGAAGAAAAAGAACGTGCCGGTTCTGCTTCTTACGGCTAAATCGGAGATTGATGACAGGGTAGAAGGACTTGATTCGGGTGCGGACGATTATCTTACCAAACCATTTGCCACTAAGGAGCTCTTAGCGCGCATAAGGGCTATGACGAGGCGTAAGGAAGAAGTTAGTGGTACCGTACTTGAGTTTGGCAACATAAAGCTCGACACAACGAGCTATGAACTAAGTTCCGATAAGGGAAGCGTAAGGCTTGCCAACAAGGAATATCAGATGATGGAGATGATGATCCGTAATCACAATATTCTTATATCTACCGAGAAATTCATGGATAAGATATGGGGTTATGACAGCGAAGCTGAGATCAATGTTGTGTGGGTATATATATCATATCTCAGAAAGAAGCTTAACGATATCGGAGCTGATGTTTGTATCAAAGCCAGCCGTGGCGTTGGCTATACACTGGAGAACAACTCATGATCAAGCGACTTCAGCGTAAGTTCATAGCCGTAGCCATGATATCGGTTATAGTTGTGCTGATCATCATCATGGGTTTTATAAATGTCATTAATCACAGAGCCATAACGCGGGACATAGATGGAATCTTAGATGCTCTTTCCGAGAATAATGGACGTTTTGTTATGCGAAACGGTATAGGTATGGAAGATGTGCCACTAGGGGGTGAAAATCCGTCGAGATTCAATGATGATAGGAAAAAACCACCTGAAGCTGTAGACAACCCGGATTCAGATACAAATCAGGAATTTAATCGTGGCATAAGGGATATGTCAGAGCTTAAGCGCTTTGGCGCTGAGACTGCGTATGAGACCAGATTCTTTACGGTCCTTATTAACGAAAAGGGTAGTGTGGTATGGACTAATACAAGCAATGTAGCGTCTGTTGACTCAAAGACGGCCGCTGAATATGCTCTTTCTGTATATGGCGATAAGAACAGAGGCTATTATAAGAAGAATTACAGATATAAGGTTACTAAGACAGAGAATTCCTCATATCTGGTTATATTTGTGGATTGTACTCAGCGGTTGCAGGCGCATACGCACTTTTTGAAGGTAAGTATAATCACATCGCTTGTCGGCATTGTGGCGATATTTGTGCTTGTATATATTCTTTCTTATCAGGCTATGAAGCCTATAGCTGAAACATATGAGAAGCAGAAGAGATTCATAACGGATTCAAATCATGAGATCAAGACCCCGCTGGCTGTTATAAGAGCCAATACTGAGGTCATAGAGATGACTGATGGCGAGAGCGAGTGGACTAAGAGTATCATGAATCAGGTGGATCGCTTAACTGAACTGACTAGAAATCTTACAGCACTGTCGCGTATGGACGAAGAAAGTCTTAACCTTACCAAAGAGAAGATGGACTTAAGTGCGATAGTGGAAGATAAGGTGAAGGAATTCGAAGTACTGGCAAAGAGTAAGGGCCTGCGCCTGAAAAAAAATATCGAACCAGGTGTTGTATTCTGCGGCGATGAACCATCTATCAGACAGCTTGTCTCAATATTACTTGACAATGCTTGCAAATATGCTATTGACTATATAGAAGTTTCTTTGTATAATAGCAAAGGCAAAATTAACCTTATTGTATACAATAAGGCTGAGTGTGTAAAAAAAGGGAGTTTAGATAATTACTTTGACCGATTCTATCGTGGTGACATCTCACATAATAAGGAAGTTGAGGGCTTTGGAATAGGGCTTTCGATAGCAGCTTCCATAGTTGTGATGCATAAGGGCAGGATAAGCGGTGTGAGTGAAGATGGGGAATCGGTCAAGTTTAAAGTTACATTATGATTCAAGGAGGAATTTGATGAAACATCAAAAGTGGAAGCGTATAACTGCTGCTGTTATGGTAGTTGTACTTGTAGTTTTGGCAATCAATGCCAATGACTGGTTTGTTAAGGACGTTAAGGCGTCTTCTGCAGCTGACAATTCTAAGACTGTTCCTGCCGTTTTAGAAACTGTTAATGCTACAAACTATGCGACTATTCTCGGTCGTGCTACCGATTTCGGTATCACAGCGAGACAATTTGAGCAGAACAATCACATGGAGACAACTCTTGCAGTTGTGGATTTTATTAATCCAAACGGCGGTAACAACAACGATGTCGATCTTGTGAATGGTACAGCTCAGTTCTTGTTCGGCTATCTTGATAAGGATGGCAAGCGTGTGGATGGCGATGGTAATCCTGTAAAGAGTTACATAAGACTCGGTGTTACTACAGCGTCTACTGTCAATATTGAAGCTGACAAGGATATTTTTGAAGGATATACCAATCCTTATACCATGCGTGACAAGAGCGCATACAAAACAGGTGAGAACGGAAAGTTTATATTTGACGGTCCTTTCTTCGAGAATAAGCCTGATATCGTAACAGCTTCTAAGCAGAATGGCACAACAGTTGCCAATATCAATAAGATCCTTGCTGATATGGTAGCTGCTTCTGATACTCTTAGTGCGAATGCTAAGAATCCTGATTATGCACTTAATTACAGTGAGTATTCTACAGAAGAGGGCGGAGCACGTATCAGAATCAATCTTGATTATGATGAGTTCAAGGGTAAGGTTGTATATATCAACGTGGATCAGCATCTTGCTGATTACCTAAGAAAAGACACCGGTCTCTACTTGATCAAAGACAGCTCTACAGTAGTTGTATTCAACGTAGAAGATGATATAAGAAATGATACTGAAGGCAATGAAGATATCTTCTATCTTGCTAAGATATGTGTATCCGTAGATGGTGGTGTTAACTTCACAGACTGTGAAACAGGTCGTGGTGTTTCTCAGAATGAGACAGTTGATAAGGAAATCAACCAGAAGGTTATCTGGAACTTAAGAACTAAGTGCGGTATCAAGGTCAACACTATCGCAGGTGCTACTTTGGTTCCTTATGAAGAATCATCTGTAGATGTTGTTGGTTCAAGTACAGGTTGGCTTGTGGCTAACTGTTATGTAACTAACAACGCAGAGTGGCACTATGTATACTCTGGTGGTAACCAGGATGTGCTCTCTGATGGTAAGAATCAGATTCACTTTGCAGTAAGAAAAGCATTCACCGAGGATTATGATGGTGAGCAGACAGTTGAGAACAAGACTGTTACTTCAAGTTCCGGAGAATATACATTTAACTGGTATGAGACAGACAGTACTTATTCAACAGCGGGTAAGACTCCTATAACTGTCAGCAATAAGGCTACTAACACTGTTAAGTTCCCTATGCTTCAGTTCTATTCAGAAGTTGATAAGCCTATATACAGGACTGAACAGAGAACTGAGATGAAGTACAACAATGTTGTGTCAGACTATACAGTCAGTGATATGACATGGACAGATCCAAATACTGGTTGGACTTCTTATTATAAGCAGTGTACTATATCGGGACTTGCAGATGTTCTTAGTAAATATGCCAAGGATACTACAATAACAATATCGTATGAAGACTATAGAGGAGAGAATGCCCCTCAAGCCAACGATTTCCAGATCAATGCTACAGATAAGAATGGCGTATTTGTGCAACTTCCGCAACAGGCCATTCCGTCTACATGGTATGATCGAATTGTAATTAGTGGTTCTACTCTTCTTAGTAATTTTAAGGCGGTGAACCCTGACTTTGATACTTCTAATATAGTAAGAATCGGATTTAACGGTTATGGTAACTTTAATTTTAAGTATGCAAGTTACACATATGCTTATCCATATACTTATGATGAAGAAGTTATCGATCACTATGAAACTCTTACCGAAGAAGAGAAGAATTATTATGTAGCTGAAGGTCAGTCTAAGACATTCTACTATTATGTAGATGAGGTTGACGCAGGTAAGAAGGCGGTTAGACATGATAACACTGTAGAGAATTCTACAGGTTATATCAAGATAGCTCTTAAAGTTATTAATGATGGTGGAAGTCTATACTATCGTGTTTATCCAACTACAGTACTTGGCGATGGTAGTGTATTCAGAGAAGAAGAGGATGTACCTATGTCAGGTGTTGAGTATGATATCGGTTACTTCTTTAACCTTCTTGTGAATGACAATACCGGTGTTCTCGCACTTGAAAAGACATTTGCTGGAGATCTTACAGATGCACAGAAGCTTGAGGCACTTTCACATATTAGCTTTGCTGTAACAGATAGCACAGGCGCAGCAGTTGCTGGAAGTCCATTCGCGATAACAGAAGCTGATACTAATGGAAAGTACACACTTAGTGTTAGTCTTCCTGAAGGAGATTATAATGTAAGTGAAGTTCTTGATACTACTAAGCTTACAAAGGTTGGTAACGATTATTACTTCAAGTCAGGTGATACAGTATGTAAGGTGACACCTGATACTAAGACAGAAGCCGTTAAGATAGAGAAGGATAAGTCAAAGAGCGTAACATTTGCCAATACTTATAGTAAGGTGGCAGCAAATCTTTCGCTTACCAAGACATATAGTTATCCTGCAAATCCTAAGGTTTCAGGCAATACATTTGATCAGGAGGCGGCTTTCGCAGGCTTGTCTTTTGAGATTACGGGAACTGACATACTTGGCAACAGCTACAGTAAGACGGTTAGTGGTAATGACATAAAGAACAGCAACGGTGGCGTATACACAGTTGAGCTTGTACCGGGTACTTATTCGGTTACAGAGAGCAATCAGAGCGTATCAGGTTATTCGCTTTCTTCTACAACCTATTCGGGCGTGGTAAGCGGTAACGGCGTGAAGGCAGACTTCACACTTGCTGATAAGCAGGCTGCAATCCTTTCATATGTCAATACTTATACAGATGATTATGCATCTATAGCAGTTAAGAAGAGTTTTGCTGGCGATTATGCCAATGCTTCTGCAACTGACAAGAATGAAGCTCTTAAGAAGCTCAAGTTTGAGATCTATAAGGATAATGTCCTTGTTGCGACTGTAGATGGCGCAGACTTGACAAGCACTAACAATTATACAAGCACTGCTATCAATCTTGCTCCTGGCACATACGTTGTCAAGGAAGTTAAGACTGGTGAAGTTGCTCAGTACAAGGTAACACTTGATTCTGATAAGAGCGTTGTACTTGCGACAGGTGAATCAAAGACAGCAGAATTTACTAATACTTACAGCAAGGAAAGCGGTAAGATCATCCTTACTAAGACAATCAAGGGTGATGTAACCAAGGAAGAGGCTGAAGGAGCACTTACATTCGAGATAAAGAAGGGTTCTGATACCTGGATTGATAAGAATGGTGATGCTAAGACAACAGCTACAACCATAACTCTTAAGGATTTTAGCAACGTAGCTGAGAACGCTGATGGATCTGTTACATATACTCATGAGCTCTGTGTTGAGAGTGGTGATGGCTATACAGTATCCGAAGTTATAGCTGATATAACAGGCAAGGCGCTTGTATCAAGAACATATAAGCTTGACTCAGCAAGTGCTGTTGGTGCTGCGACAACTTCTGCATTCTCAGTAGCAGATGGTCAGACAAAGACCGTAGCGTATGAGGATGTATATTCTGACAAGGGAACACTTGTGATAGAGAAGACTATCAAGGGTGAACTCACTAAGGAAGAAATCGAAGGCAACTTAAAGTTCGAGATCACAACAGAAGTTGGTGGAACGACTAAGTGGCTTAAGGCTGACGGAACACTTTCTGATACTAAGGTTGAGCACATTATAGGCGCTACAGGAAGCGGATTTGTTCAGGATACAACTAACAGCAAGAAGTATGTGATGACTATCAGTAATGTTACAGCCGGCTCATATACAGTTAAGGAAACCGCTTATACTATAGACGGATATGTAGCTGAAGTTAAGAATACCACATATGACAGTGACGGTAAGGTTATTAACGAATCAAACAGCGCAATCGCTACTGCAAATGTAGTGGCAGAAGGTACTGTTAAGGCTGCATATGAAGATGCATATACACCAAACACAGGTAAGATAGTGATCGCTAAGACGATCGAAGGCGACATCAATAAGGAAGAAGCCGAAGGTGCACTTAGATTTGAGATCACTACAGAAGTAACAGAGAACGGTAATACAGTTACAAAGTGGTTAAGAAAAGATGGTAACCTCTCAGTAGTTAAGGTAGAGTACAAGCTTGCAGATTTCGATAAGGATTTAACAAGCGGTAAGTACACACTTACAATCGACAAGACACCAGTAGGTAACTACAGTGTTAAGGAAACAATCT
>DOVJ01000111.1 GCA_003520145.1 Eubacterium sp. | reverse complement strand
AGTATAACAGAATATGATGATGCTGTTTTGGTAGAAGGAACTGAGAGGCTTGGGCATACTCAGGTTAAGACTTTGCCTTATCCGGGATTTCCGACGGATATGCAGCCTCAGATGACTGTGCTTCTTTCGGTTGCGAACGGCTTAAGCGTGGTAACTGAGAGTATATTTGAGAATCGCTTCAGATATGTGGATGAGCTTAACCGTATGGGTGCGAATATTAAGGCGGATAACAGTATGGCTGTCATTGACGGCGTTGAGAAACTTTTTGGCGCTCATGTGTCGGCACCTGATCTAAGGGCTGGCGCAGCGCTTGTTATAGCTGGTCTTATGGCTGAAAGCTATACTGTTGTTGATGGACTTACATACATCCTTCGCGGATATGAGGATTTTGATCTTAAGCTTCGTAATCTCGGTGCTAAGATCGAAAAAGTCGACAGTGAAGAAGGAATCAGAAAGTTCAAATTAAAAGTAGGATAGGAACAGGAGGATTATGGAAAAGAGAGTATTTACTTCGGAGTCTGTTACTGAAGGACATCCAGATAAGATATGCGATCAGATATCAGATGCGATACTTGACGCATTATTAGCAGAAGACCCTAACAGCAGAGTTGCGTGCGAGACATGCACTAACACTGGATTTGTTATGGTTATGGGTGAGATATCCACATCAGCTTATGTAGATATCCCTAAGATAGTACGCGATACAGTGATAGAGATAGGCTATGACAAGTCGGAATATGGCTTTGATGGTCATACATGTGCAGTCATGACGGCTATAGATGAGCAGTCTGCTGATATAGCTATGGGAGTTGACAAGGCCTTAGAATCAAGGGCTTCATCTGAGGACAGATATGATTCGATAGGTGCAGGCGATCAGGGACTTATGTTTGGCTATGCCACAGATGAGACAGATGAATATATGCCATATCCTATATATATGGCACATAAGCTTTCTAGAAAGCTTACAGAGGTAAGGAAGAACGGAACTCTGTCATACCTTAGGCCAGACGGCAAGACTCAGGTGAGCGTTGAATATGGTGAGGATGGCAAGCCTGATAAGATAACTGCTATCGTTATATCGTCACAGCACGATCCTAATGTAGAGTGGGAGCAGATAGATAAGGATCTTAGAAAGTATGTTATCGAAGCTGTAGTTGATCCTTCTATGATCGATGATGAGACTAAGATATATATCAACCCAACAGGTAAGTTTGTTATAGGCGGACCAAATGGCGACAGTGGTCTTACAGGACGTAAGATCATAGTCGATACTTATGGCGGATATGCAAGACATGGTGGCGGAGCTTTCTCCGGTAAGGATCCAACGAAGGTTGACAGATCGGCAGCTTATGCGGCAAGATATGTTGCAAAGAACATAGTCGCTGCAGGTCTTGCAAAGAGATGTGAGATTCAGCTTTCTTACGCTATAGGTGTTGCCAGACCGACATCTGTATGTGTAGATACATTTGGCACAGGTGTCATCCCTGATGAAGAGATTGAGAAGATCATAAGAGCCAACTTTGAATTAAGACCGGCAGGAATCATAGATATGCTTAATCTTAGGAGACCTATATATAAGCAGGTTGCTGCTTATGGACACTTTGGCCGCAACGATCTTGACCTTCCATGGGAGAAGCTTGATAAAGTAGATGTTCTTAAGTCATATATTGGATGATCATGGAATATATATGTATCATTCTTGCGACAGCGCTATTGGTTTTTGTGCTGCTGTTTGTGCGTGAATATCGCACAAGACGCAGTGACGTAAGGAAGCTTTCGCTGTACATGGACCGGATTCTTGATGGGGAGTTAAAGGACGGTTTTGATTATGATGATAAGAGTATAAGCAGGGAACTTGTTATGAAACTTGATGATATAAGACAGGAACTGCTTATAAGAGTCGGTGATTCCGTTAAGGAAGAGAAGGTTATGCAGGAGATGCTTATAAGTATCTCACATGACCTTAAGACTCCTATCACATCTATCAAGGGTTATGTAGAGGGGCTTATGGACGGGATATGTGATAATAATCCCGAAAGAAAGAACAAATATCTGAATACCATATACAACAAGAGCGTGGATATGGATAAGCTTATAGATGCGCTTATGCTTTATGCGAAGCTTGGAACTGAAGCGATCAGATATGATTTTAAGGTAGTAGCTGCAAGAGATTTCTTCGATGAATACGCAGATGCCTTAAGTGATGAGCTTGAGGCTAGCAAGATAAGATTCGATTATAAGAATTCTCTTACAGATGCACATATAAGTATGGATCCTTTTTACTTCAAAAGAGTTATTGACAATATAATCAGTAATTCAAGGAAGTATTGCAGTGAGGATCCGAAGATAAGCCTTATGATTGAGGGCGAAGGGGATTCGATACATATATGTATCGAAGACAACGGCCCCGGTATACCAGCCAAGGATATACCGAAGATATTTAACCGGTTTTACAGGGGCAACCAGGCTCGTACCAATCCAGAGAAGGGTAACGGTATAGGTCTTGCCATAGTAAAGAAGATCGTAAATGATCATGGCGGTAAGATATGGGTTGAAAGTGAGCTTGGCAAAGGAACATGCATGCATATACTTATTCACAAGGTATGCAAATAATACAAACCAGATATGGAGGATTTTATGGCAAGTATTTTAATTATCGAAG
The DNA here is from genome assembly GCA_003520145.1 of Eubacterium sp. Taxonomy (GTDB): domain Bacteria; phylum Bacillota; class Clostridia; order Lachnospirales; family Lachnospiraceae; genus UBA9775. Next base: position 10,231 of record DOVJ01000111.1, on the reverse strand, counting down.
ACGAACTCAGCATCGCGGAACTTGAGAGAGATTATCTCGAAATCGCAGGTTATGAAGTGACTGTTGCTTCTACAGGCGCACAGGCTATGGAGTTTGTAAGCAACAAGAATTATGATCTGTATATCATTGATATCATGCTTCCTGATATGGACGGTATCGATATCTGCAGAAACATAAGACGTACAACAGACAGACCTATTATGATGATTTCGGCTAAGGATAGTGAGGGCGACAAGATCAGAAGCTTTAATGTGGGCGCTGATGATTATATGACAAAGCCTTTCAGCCCAAGTGAGATGGTAGCAAGAGTTAAGGTTAAGATTGAGAGATATAGTGCTCTTAAGCTTAGACAGACTGTTGATTATGATACTCTTCAGTATAAGAACATAAGACTTGATCTTGATCACAGAAGAGTATATGTAGATGATACAGAGAAGGAACTTACTGTTATGGAGTATAGCCTTCTTGCATTCTTGCTCGAGCATAAGGGTGTTGTATACTCTAAGGAAGAGCTTTATAACATCGTTTGGAAGGGTGATGCAACTGAGGACAGTACTACTACTGTAGCAGTTCATATTAAGAAGCTTCGTGAGAAGATCGAGAAGAATCCAAGCAAGCCAACCATTATCGAGACTATCTGGGGCGTTGGTTATAGAATAGGCGAGGCATGATAGACATCCTGTATGAGGATCCGTATATATATGTATGCTTCAAACCTGCGGGTATGCCTGTGCAAAGTGGCAGAGGTCTAAAGAGGGATATGTTAAGTTACCTTCTTGAGAAGAGAGCCCTTGCGCATGAAGAATTATATGCTCATGTGTTCACAAGACTTGATGAGCCTGTAAGTGGCTTGTGTCTTGTGGGCAAGGACCCGCGCTATGTCGGGTTGTGGGATAAGACTCCTATTACTAAGACTTATGAGGCTATAGTTACAGGGGAGTTAGAAGCGGGGCATAGGATTCTTAAGGCCTATATAAGGCATGATAAGAAGAATAATATATCTGTGGTGACCGATGATAAGGTGCCTGATTCTAAGGAGGCAATCCTCGAATATGATATGGTGGAACGCCTTGCTGTGGATTCGGTACCATGTACACGTATAAGAGTCAGGCTCGTAACGGGAAGACATCATCAGATAAGGGCTATGTTTGCACATATTGGGCATCCTCTTTTTGCTGACAGAAAGTATGGAGTAAGTGTCGCTTTGCGCAGTGTGGCTCTTTGTGCCGTGAGACTTGAATTTAGGCATCCGGTGACACACAAAGATATAGATATAAGGACTGAATGGAAGTATTATGAAGAATAAATGTAGTGTAGCCTTGCTTGCTGCGGCTGCTATATGTACTGTTGGATGCGCCAAGGTAGAGATTAGCAGTAACGATGTGATCGAAAGTGCCTCAGAAACTGTTACAGAATCTGTTGCGGTCACATCCGCAATTGTGCCTGAGACTACAACTTATGTCAAGAAGGGCAATAATTGTCCTGTAGAGAAGATAGGCTTTTATCTCTATCATGACGGAGTCAGAACACGTAAGGATGGTTATGTTGGTCCTTTTATAAAGGACAAAGATATAGTTGAATATCAGATTTTCATGACAGATGAAGAAGAATTGTCCGGAGCTTATTTCCATGATGTGTGGTACAGTTATATGGATAAGTACCCTGGTGGCATGGACTATAAGATAGGATATCAGATAAGCTTTGATTATGAAGATCCTAATGGCAATAAGAAGACTGTTAAGAAGTTCATCTTCTCGCCTAAGGACACAGAAGAGTACTTCGATTATATACAGACCTGGATGTATGACGATACTCATAAGGCACTAGGCCAGTGGTACAGCCATGTTACCGAGGATGAGATGACGGATGAGGTAAGACTTACTGCTATCAAGTTCACGGGCGGTGAACTTGTGGATAAGGTGTCAGGCGATATAACGCTCACGGTTTTCCTCTATAAGGATGACCAGGATTTCAGCGATGATAAGACAGAATTTATCGGTAATACATACAAAACGATCCATTATAAGAGACAGCAAGGAGACATGTGACGATGGAAGATAAGAATAAGAAGATGGTTGAAGCCATAACCGATATGGAGAAGGACTTCCCACAGTGGTACACAGATGTGGTTTTGAAGGCCGAACTTATCGATTATTCCTCAGTAAAGGGATGTATGATCATAAGACCTGCCGGCTATGCTATCTGGGAGAATATTCAGAAGGAGCTTGACAGGAGATTCAAGGAAACAGGCGTTGAGAATGTATATATGCCTATGTTCATACCTGAGAGCCTTCTTCAGAAGGAGAAGGACCATGTTGAGGGTTTTGCGCCTGAAACAGCATGGGTTACTATAGGCGGTCAGCAGGAGCTCACCGAAAAGCTTTGCGTAAGACCTACATCAGAGACACTTTTCTGTGATTTCTATAAGAATATCGTTCATTCATACAGAGATCTTCCTCGCAATTATAATCAGTGGTGTTCTGTTGTAAGATGGGAGAAGGAAACAAGACCTTTCCTTCGTTCAAGAGAATTCTTATGGCAGGAGGGTCATACTGTTCATGCAACCGCAAAGGAAGCTATGGACAGAACTGTTCAGATGCTCAACGTCTATGCAGATTTTCTTGAAAATGTCTTGGCTATCCCGGTTATAAAGGGTGAGAAGACAGAGAAAGAAAAGTTTGCAGGTGCTGAGAATACATTTACAGTTGAGACTCTCATGCATGACGGCAAGGCTTTGCAGTCTGCAACATCACATAACTTTGGAGATGGTTTCGCCAAAGCATTTGGCATACAGTATACAGATAAGGATAATAAGCTTTCTTACGCATATCAGACATCGTGGGGTGCAACAACAAGACTTATCGGTGCCATAATCATGGTTCATGGTGATAACAATGGTCTTGTGCTTCCACCTAAGATCGCACCGGTTAAGGCTTGCATCGTACCTATCATGCAGAACAAGGAAGGCGTTCTTGATGCGGCTTATGCCCTTAAGGATAGATTAACAGGTCTTAGTGTTAAGGTAGATGATTCTGAGAAGTCACCTGGATTCAAGTTCGCTGAAGCCGAGATGAGAGGTATACCTGTTCGTATAGAGATAGGCCCTAAGGATATCGCTGCAGGTCAGTGCGTTCTTGTAAGACGTGACACACGAGAGAAGAAGGTAGTTGCTATCGACAACATAAGAGAAGAAGTCGAGGCAGTTCTTGATATCATGCAGAAGGATATGCTTGAGAGAGCCAGAAAGCATAGAGATGAGCATACTTATGTTGCGCATGATTATGCTGAGTTCAAGGAAATCTTTGATACAAAGTCAGGCTTTGTTAAGGCTATGTGGTGCGGTGATAGAGCTTGTGAGGATAAGATCAAAGAAGATCTTGCCGTAACTTCGAGATGTGTATCATTTGAACAGGAGACTATAAGTGATTCCTGCGTATGCTGTGGAAAGCCAGCCAAGAAGATGCTCTATTGGGGAAGGGCTTATTGATGAATATAGAGATCCCTAAGAAAGCCTATAAGATCCTGAATGCCCTTGAAAATGCAGGCTACGAGGCCTATGTTGTCGGCGGCTGCGTTCGTGATTCTTTACTTGGCATCAAGCCTGATGACTGGGATATCACAACAAGCGCAACGCCTGATCGGGTCAAAGAGGTATTCTCAAGGACAGTTGATACAGGAATCAAGCATGGAACTGTATCTGTCATATGTGATGGTGAGCTTTTCGAGGTGACTACCTATCGCATAGATGGGGATTATACAGATGGCAGGCATCCTGAGTGGGTCACTTATACAAGCAATCTCGTAGAGGATCTTAAGAGGCGTGACTTTACAGTCAATGCTATGGCTTATAATCCGATGGTGGGGATTGTGGACTTATTTGGCGGCGTAGATGACCTTAGGAATAAGATCATAAGGGCTGTTGGAAATCCGATAGAGCGCTTCAAAGAGGATGCTCTTCGTATGCTTCGCGCGATAAGATTTGCGGCAAAGTATGGATTTGAGATTGAGGAAGAGACCTATGCTGCGATAGGTGTTCTTAAGGATAACCTTTCATTGGTAAGCAGTGAGCGTATCAATCAGGAATTAACTAAGACTCTTCTTAGTCAGAATCCGGGTCACATAAAGTATATAGAAAAAAGCGGGCTCATGCCTTATGTGTGCGATGGGCTTAGAACCGATGAAGCAGTGATTGGATTATCTGAGGTAGAGCCTGATATAGCCCTACGGTTATCGATAGCGCTTAAGACTTATGGAGGCCCTGAGCCTGTTAAAGCTGCCCTTCGTAAGCTTAAGTATGACAATAAGACTATAAAGCGTGTGGTAACTGTTGTGGATTCTTATGATAAGGATATCCCGACTGACAGCGTTCTTATCAAGAAGTGGATGTTTGAAAAAGGCGCTGATGCTGTCATGGATATATATAAGTGCCATATGGTGCTTAGAGAAAGCGAAGAACTTAAGGCTTCTTACAGGGAATATGAGAGAATCTTAAGAGATAAGGAACCATATTCGTTATCGATGCTGCCTATATGCGGCAAGGATCTTATGGATATGGGTTATCCTCATGGAAAGAGGATAGGTGATGAGCTTTTACACCTGTTAGAGCTTGTCATGGAAGATAAGGATCTGTGTAACAGAGACAGCCTCATGGCTATAGCAAGAATGGGGATGAATCCGAATGAGAATTAAGAAAAGCCTGATATGCATCCTGCTTATTATCGTGTCGTGTGTTCTTGCGTCATGCAATAATCCCGATACCGATAATGACAGAACTCCAGCTAAGGCCAATGAGGCCTTGCGGCTTAAGTATGGGAATCTTGCGAATGAAGCCAAGGCATCTGACGATGGTATGATTCATATACTTGCTGTTTTGTGCGGCAGAGACGAGGCTAAGAAAACATTTACCGTAAGAAGTATAAAGGGCGACGTTGATAGTAGCGATTATAACAAAACCAGTAAGGATTATCTTCTTAAGTACAGCGGTGGCACAGATATTGCCAACGAATACGACGCGCCTGTTTCCCAGGGACAGTTGAATCTAGGCGAGGTTGTGAATATAACTTATGATCCGAAGAAGGATATAGTGACTGCGATTAAGAGGGTAAAGTCCGAAACATCCATAAAGAATATCAGAGATTATAAGTATGCGCCTTCAGCTCATACTATAGGCGTGGGAGATAAGACATATACTTACGATTCGGATACTGTTTTTATAGATGAGGATGCTCTTTCTACAGAGTCATCTCTTTCTGAGTATGATGAGATAACTATATATGGCGATTCAAGGCGCATATATTCGGTTATAATCAATAAGGGACATGGTAAGATCAAGCTTACGGGATACAGTCAGTTCATAGGTGGATATATAGATATTGGCTCTAAGATCATGAAGGTGACCGAGAATATGGTCATAGACTGTACCGAAGGCACTTATAAGGTGATACTTTCTAAGGATGATGTGACGGCAGTCAAGAATATCACAGTTAGACGTAATGATGAGGTTGTGGTTGCATTTGACGAATTCGTCAAGCCGGCATCCAAGCAGGGAAGTGTTCTTTTTAAGGTCTCACCTGTCGGTGCCAGAGTCTATGTGGATGGTGTTAAGATAGACAGCTCGAAGACTGTGGAACTTGCCTACGGAACACATACGGTCACGGTTGTGGCATCGGGCTATGACAACCATATGGAGACAGTGATAGTGGATACAATCTATCAGGAGATAGTTATAGATATGGACGGTACGCAGGAGACAGAAAGCGCGACTAAGGAATCAACCGCTGCTGCAAGTACTTCAAGTGCTGCGACAACGTCCAAGGTCGCATCGACAACTGCGACAACCAGGGCAGAATCAACATCTGCCACAAAAAGATTTGATTAATGAGGTAAGGAATTATGGGAAAGTATTTTGGAACCGACGGATTTCGTGGTGAGGCTAATGTTGGTCTGACTGCGACACACGCTTATCAGGTGGGAAGGTTCTTAGGCTGGTATTTTAATCAGGAAAAGAAGAGCAAGATCGTTATCGGCAAGGATACAAGACGTTCTAGCTATATGTTTGAATATGCTCTTGCTGCAGGTATCACTGCTTCCGGCGCGGACGCATATCTTCTTCATGTTACTACTACTCCGAGTGTGGCATATGTAGTTAGAACAGAGGATTTTGATTGTGGTATCATGATCTCTGCGAGCCATAATCCTTATTATGACAACGGTATCAAGCTCATCAACAACAAGGGTGAGAAGATGCAGGAGTCAGTTATAGAGAAGATAGAGCAGTTCTTAGATGGCAAGGTGGGAGATATTCCTTTTGCTACAGGTGCCGATATCGGAAGAACTGTGGATTATGTACAGGGACGTAACAGATATATGGGCTATCTCATATCTACTGTTACAGCATCATATAAGGGCAAGAAGGTCGGTATCGATTGTGCTAACGGCAGTTCTTCTGCTATAGCAAAGTCTATCTTCGATGCACTTGGCGCTAAGACTTATGTTATCAATGCAGATCCAGATGGAACCAACATCAACAAGGATTGCGGCTCTACACATATAGAAGCGCTTCAGAAGCTTGTTGTGGATGAGGGGCTGGATGTGGGTTTTGCATATGATGGAGATGCAGACAGATGTCTGTGTGTAGATGAGAAGGGCAATGTTATAAGCGGAGACCTTATTCTCTACATCTATGGCACATATCTTAAGGAGAAGGGCAACCTTACCAACAATACCGTAGTTACCACTGTTATGAGTAACTTCGGACTTTACAAAGCATTTGATGCGGCAGGAATCGAGTATGAGAAGACTGCTGTAGGTGATAAGTACGTATATGAAAATATGCAGGCTAACGGACACATCCTTGGCGGTGAGCAGTCTGGACATATAATCTTTAGTAAGTTTGCGTCAACTGGTGACGGTATCCTTACTTCTCTTAAGATGATGGAGGTTATGATTGCGAAGAAGAAGACTCTTCATGAACTTGCTATGCCTGTAACTATCTATCCTCAGCTTCTTGTTAATGTCAGGGTTAAGGATAAAAAAGCTGCTATGACAGATCCTGATGTAGTTGCTGCGATCGAGAAGGTAGCTGCGGCACTTGGGGAAGATGGAAGAGTTCTCGTTCGTGAGAGCGGAACAGAGCCTCTTGTAAGAGTTATGGCTGAGGCTGAGACTGATGAGATATGTTCTAAGTATGTACATGAGATAGTTGATGTGATCAAGGCTAAGGGCCACGAGGCTGTATAAGGAAGGGAGTAGAGATGTCAGTACTTGTTACGGGCGGAGCAGGATTTATAGGAAGTCATACCTGCGTTGAATTGCTTAATTCGGGAAGAGAAGTTGTTGTATATGATAATCTTTCGAATTCTTCTAAGAAGAGTCTTGAGAGAGTTATGCAGATAACCGGCAAGAAGCTTAAGTTTTACGAGGGAGATATCCTCGACAGGGCGAGACTTGAAGAGGTATTTGCAGCAGAAGACATAGATTCTGTGATACATTTTGCGGGACTTAAGGCTGTCGGCGAATCAGTTGTTAAGCCGCTTGAATATTATCACAACAACATAACCGGAACACTGATCCTTATGGATGTTATGAGAAATCATGGTGTTAAGAAGATAGTATTCTCTTCTTCGGCTACTGTTTATGGAAAGCCGGCTTTCGTGCCTATTACGGAGGAGTGTCCGAAGGGCGAGATAACGAATCCTTATGGTCAGACCAAGTCTATGCTTGAGCAGATACTTATAGATTACGCGAAGGCAGATGAGGAATTCGCTGTAGTTATCTTAAGATACTTCAATCCTATCGGCGCTCACGAAAGTGGCCTGATAGGCGAGAATCCTAAGGGAATACCGAATAATCTCATGCCTTATATAACACAGGTAGCGGTAGGCAAGAGAGAGAAGCTCTCAATCTTTGGTGATGATTATGATACACCTGATGGAACAGGTGTGAGAGATTATATTCACGTAGTGGATCTTGCAAAGGGTCATATATGTGCTCTTGATCACATAGAGGAAAGGTCCGGAACATATATCTATAACCTCGGTACAGGTAAGGGCGTCAGTGTACTTGAACTTGTGCATGCATTTGAAGAGGCCAATGACATCAAGATCCCTTATGTTATCGCTCCTAGAAGAAGTGGCGATATAGACTGCAATTATGCAGACGCGTCGCTTGCTAAGAAGGAGATCGGCTTTGAGGCTACTAAGACCATAGTTGATATGTGCAGGGATTCTTACAGATGGCAGACTATGAATCCGAACGGTTATGAAGATGAGAAGCCAGAGGTTACCTTAGTTGTTATGGCTGCAGGTATAGGAAGCCGTTATGGCGGTGGCATCAAGCAGCTTGAGAAGGTAGGACCTAACGGTGAGATCCTTATGGATTATTCCATAAGAGATGCTAAGGCTGCGGGCTTTAATAAGGTTTTATTTGTCATCAGACATGATATATATGATGAGTTCATGGAGGTTATCGGAAACCGGATCAGCAAGTTCATAGATGTTGATTATGCTTTTCAGGAGATAGACGATCTTCCGGATGGATTCACAACTTCTAAGGACAGACTTAAGCCATGGGGTACAGGTCATGCTATACTTGCCTGCAAGGGTAAGATTAAGGGTGCCTTCGCAATCATCAACGCGGATGATTATTATGGCAAAGAAGCTTATGTTAAGCTCTATGATTTCCTTTCTAAGCAGCCATCTGTCATAAAGGATGGCAGAGGAGAGAAGCTCAACATATGTATGGCGGGCTTCAAGCTTGGCAACACCTTAAGTGATAACGGCGCAGTAACAAGAGGTGTATGTATGCTTAACGATGATGATATCCTTCTTGGCGTAAAGGAAACATCAGGCATAGTTAAGACTGCTTATGGTGCGGCTGTTAAGGACGATAACGGACTTAAGCCTATTGATACTAATTCCCCTGTTTCCATGAATATGTGGGGCGTGCCGGCAGCATTTGTGGATGTTCTTGAGAGCGAATTCAAGCTTTTCCTCTCAAAACTCGATAAAGATGATATAAAGAGCGAATTCCTTCTTCCGGTTATAATAGACAATCTTGTTAAGTCTGGCAGAGCGGTTGTTACCTGTCTTAAGACTTCTGACAAATGGTTTGGCGTAACCTACAAGGAGGATAAGCAGAGCGTTGTGGATGCTATCAGAGAACTGGTGGCTAAGTAAGTATTAAGGAGGTAATCTTATGCATTGTACAGTATGTGGCGCAGTATTAAGTGATGGAGCTAAGTTTTGTACACAGTGTGGAAGTCCAGTTGCCGCTATGGCACCTGTTTCTGAGGTGAAGGAAGCCGTTACAGAAACAGTAGTGGAAAATGTTACGGAAACAGTGGCTGATGTTAAGGATGAGATAGATCTTGAACTCGATTCGAAGGTAGCCGATGACCTTCTTAAACCACCGGTTATTCCTGAACCAAGCGTAAGCTTTGATACTGAGAAGAAGGTAGAAGAAGTGGCAGCACCAGTAGCATCGGTAGCACCAGTAGCACCAGTAGCACCAGTAGCACCCGTTGCTCCAGCTGCTCCAGCTGCTCCAGTGGCACCTGTAGTTCAGACAGCACCAGTTGCGCCGGTAGCACCAGTAGCACCAATAGCACCAGCAGCACCAATAGCTCCTGCCAATACTGGCTATACAACACAGACTTCAACTTCAGGTACAGCTTATAGTGCTATCCCTCAGGAGAAGCCTGCGAAGAAGGTAAGAGAAGCTTTCAAGATCTTTGGTTTATTAGGTTCTGTGGTAGCTATGGTTGGATGTTTCTTGGATCTTCATTCGTACACACTTGACGGTGACACTAATATCGATAAGATGTATGAATTCACATATGGCTATGTGATCATAGCAGGACTTGCGTTTGCGCTTATATTCTTCTGCGCAAAGTTAAGTTCGTTCGCACTTTGTGGTCTTACTATGGCAGCAACTTCTTTTGGACTCTTTGCTTATGAATTCTATATTCGCGATGAGCAGAGAGAATACCTCTTCAGTGATGCCGTTGGACTTAAGTTCGGGGTTGGATTCTTCCTTCTTGCAGCCGGTCTTGTGGTTGCTATTGTGGGAACATTCATAAAGTTTGGTAAGAAACCGCTTTTTAAGATATAGACATTGGAGGCTGTTAAAAAACTATCCCTAGGACACGCGGCGATTTCTATACTATTGCAGGCGGCATATTTGCATCAACAGTTACTGCTTGCAATCATAGGATAATAATACTCTCAGTAAT
>DOVJ01000033.1 GCA_003520145.1 Eubacterium sp. | reverse complement strand
TATCATATCCTTCACCTCATCGTGACAGGCAGCCGCCTTGCTTGAAGAACGCTTAAAAAGCCTTATGTTGTTCCACTCACGCTCACTATCGCCCTCAGGACCGGCGCCAGAGTCTGTATCACCAGAAATTATAGCGATATTGTTGTAGATATGATTATAATTCTTCGCACGCTTATCAAGCTCCCTGCTGATTATCATATTCAGGTCGATAACACAGCTTCTGTCATCGATTATGCCGACATCTGCAAATGCGTCATGCTCACTTGAGATATAGCTCGCAAGTCTTCTATCTGCATCCATACGTATAAGAACAGGTGCACCGATACCATCATATCCGAAGATTTCCGCTACCTGCATAGCGCAGTCAACAGACAGATCCACATTCTCAAATGTTATGACTGCGTAAGTATATGGCAGTTTTCTTTCTCTCTCTCTAATTGCTGCATAGAAATCCCTGTGTCTTGCATCGGCTGATATGAAGTTCACTGTCAAAACTCCATCTGCGACATCACTCTTAAGAGTCATGCTGCTATCTTCAAAGTCAAATACACCTACACCAAACTGTCTTATAAAGTGATGCATCTTGTCCCTGATATCAGAATCATACACATCTATGATGATCTTGTTTTGCTCATGAACTACTCCAAGGTTCATCGCCTGCAAAACAGCCTGGCTTCCCATCTCGCCAAGTCCTGCAACAAGAAGATGAACCGTCCTGTCTTTAAGCAAAGTATCAGTTCCTTCATAGATCTTATGTAGTGGATGATCACTATACATGCGACGGATCTGCATCTCAGGCATACTTATGAGTTCAAGGTCATAATAAGCTTCAGTACCGGCAATCTTATCATAATAAGTCGATACAAGACGGCTTATCCCCTCCTCCTCACAGCGGCACGACACCTTCGCACCTGGCATAAGCCTTACTTTATACGAACTGTCGGATTCATTGAGTCTGAAAAGCTGCAGCAAAGAGAAGTTCCTTATGGATGATTCCTCAAAAAGTATAACATTCACAGCCTTTGAAGCACACATCTTGTCAAGTTCTTCTCTAAGGTCTTCCTCCGACATCTTAAGCATATCCACATTATGCACTGTAAAGCCCGCCTTATTAAGCCTGTAGACCTCTTCATTATCAATTGCTTCAGCTGTGATTATATGAATTCTGAAGCGCTTATTAAGATTACCCTTGCTATTAGCGATCATAAACTTAACATCAGCATTATATCCGAATATAAGTATATGCCCTTCCTTACCACCCTTTCTGAAGCCCACCATAAAGCGAAGCATACGCTCTAAGAACTTATATACGAACGATGCGGTACAGTAAGGTGCTGTGAAAACAGCTATACAGTAGGCATAACCTACACAACGGTTCTTAAGGCTCGGATTGGCGCTTATGAAGGCAACCACATCCTTTATCGTAACTGTAGCCTTAAAAGCGAACGCATTGATACCGTTTTGAAGTACCAAAAGGAACTTGAAAAAAGGATCGTAACTGCTATAGTATATCCATCCCTGCAAAGCAGCGATAAAGAACGATATTATCGCTAAAGCAAGTAAAAAACTGGGACGTTGTTTCTTCTTCATCAGTTCTCCTCCATCTTCTCGCCAAGGCACTTAAGGTATGCCCTTGCAGAATCGACAAGCTGCTTTGCTGTATACAGAGGGAAAGAACCCGCCTTTCCATCATAACGATTACATACATACAATTTGTCTGCATCTAAAGCTGCACAAGCAAAATCACCTATATGATAGCGAACCTTGAACTTATCCTTATTCACACACCAGGCTTGAGTCTCATTCCATACAACATAAAAACAATCCTTGTCAGATGAACTCACCACCTCAAGAAGATTAGAATTAGATATATCCGCTTCTGATATCTTCTTACCATTATAATCATCAGAACACTCAAGGCTTAACACCTTGCCAGTAAGTCCATTGCCATCAAACTCATAAAGCTTAGAATCACGGCAAAGAACCATATATCTCCCATCATATGCAGCATACGCTACAGGCTCATGAGCAAGACCGCTTAACTTAACATCATGAAGAAGCTTTCCTTCTTTTTGATCAAAGATCATCACTCTTCCACTGCTAAGCGCGATAGCGTTACCGAACACCTGACGCACTTCATCTCCATATAGAGATTTATAGTCCAGTGCAGCAGTTACACGCGTATGATTATCGAAGTCATAGAATTCAAAGGTTTCAGTATTATTCTTCTCATCCTTGACATATACACTGATCACGCCTGTGCCTGATACATCATACATACCTGCCTGCGAGGTTCTACCGTCCAGATCCCACTCTGATACCTTACCATCAGCATCTATCTTAACAATCTTCTTTCCATGATCTATGATATTGTAGACACTGTTGCCATCACTTCTGAGACGGTCTATATTCTTTCCTGCATCACAGCCACCTGAGATTTCAGTAACACTCTTTGATTTCAGATCGATACGAACCATCTTGTACTGATAGCTATTACCACAAACCAAAGCTATGACTTGATCCTTGGCAACAGTCTTCGCAGCCTCAACTGTATATCCCTGAAGATCATTAAGCTTGGCATACTCACCTGTCTTATCCTGATAGATATATGTGACAAGTGCACCATCTTTGCTTCCCTCAGGATAAACCTTAGCATTGACAAGTGCATTACTTCCGTCATTGTCACAGGCTAAAACCGATACTATACGATGATCACTTCCCAAAGTCACAGGCGAGAATGCCGCAGTTTTCTCTGTATACTGGATATAAGCAGTATTTGCATACTCAGCTGCTGTCACATATCTTCCCCTGCTATAACTAAAACACTTAAAAGGTGCATCAAACTCCTGTATATGATAAGCATATTTTTTCGGACTGCTGCCTGTGAAACTCTTTACACTCACAACATATTCATTACCTGTATCTGTTGCGAACATGATAAGTCCGTGATCACTGAACGAAACATCTATTGCAAAGTTATCCTTATCTAACGTAATATTACTTATCACAGCACCGGTATCGTAATTAATGAGACTTATAGACTTTCTGCCAACTATTGCAAGCATATTCTCTGCACATCCAGTTTTATCACTCCTAAACAGGAACACTTTATCATCCTGTTTGATACCTGCAGATAGCTCAGCTTTCCATACTTCCTTATCAAGCCCTTCATCATAACGTGTAACATAAGACTTAACATCCGAATCAGCCTGATCATAAATCGTAGTGATAACACTGCCGTCAACCATATGAATCCCAACCTGATTGATAGTTACTATACTTTGCTTTGCTATCGGCACCGATTTACGCAAAGTTGCCTTGCCATCCTTAAGATCATACGAAGCTATCTGCTCCTGCACCTTAGAGTTAAGAGTGTCACTTATGAAGAGATACAGGATATTGTTTTCTGCAGTCTTCACCTCAACCGTATTTTTATAGTTGATATTACCTGCTGTTACTTCACTTAAGTTAGAGCTTGATACTATCTCGCCGCTCTCAGCGTCGATCACATCGATATATATACCTGTTCCTGCGATAGCACTGCCATCCGTAAGATATTGTTTGTCGCTATATACTCTCAAGATATTCTGTCCGTCACAGACTATCTCTATGACCTCATAAGCGTTATCCTGCATCGCTCTCTTCCAGGTAACTTTTCCATCTGAACTGTCTATCCTCCACACAGTCCCATCAGAATTGTATAAGAAGACTTTTCCGTCAGTACCCGGTTCAGAATCACTGACATTATGAGCATAGTCAGGATAAATCGCATCAAAAACTGTACTTGTATCATAAGCCAGACTTCCCGGCTGACCCGTATAAGAAAACATAGTACCACTCTTATCAGTATCGGTACAGATGATACTGTTAAGCTTATTAGATGCACCATACTTAGACGATGCGAATTCCTCATCCTGCGATGTAATCTTCTTAATAAGCGAACCATCTTCAGCCTTCCAGAGGTATATACCTGTATTGTCCTGTGAAACAATACTGTTACCCTTATTGGTATACGAAAGCTTCTCAATAGCAGACTCATGATTAAGCGCATATCTAGGAATCAGCGTTTCCATATCGTATGCTCCCATCTCACGAGAGAGAACATACTCAGCCTCAGGTATCACAGGCTTATCACTATCCCCATAAGGAAGCGCTTCTACAGCCTTCTTAACAGCCATCACGAACTCATTATTCTTATACAGAACCTCTGATTCAGCCGCAAGATGCTCAGCATTTTCCACAAGAAGCTTATTAGTCTTATCAACAAGCTCAGCATACTGATTATTGATTTTATCGTTCTTCTTCTTGATCTCGCTGTTCTTCTTGCTGATAGTAACAGCCGACGCAGTACTGATGATGGTTATAACAGACAAAACAGCAGCTGCAGAGCCATATACAAGGGCTTTTCTCTGAGCCTCACGTCTCTTCTCGCGCTGATACAAATCGTTAAAGTCACACCCGATAAGAGGAGCAGCTATACGAAGATATTCAGTATTCAACTTCTTCATAGAAGCCTTGAGAGAATCAGCTGTTATGTTGGCAGCAAGAGGTTCAACCTCAACCTTAACCATAGATTCATGACCGTTCTCGTCAACAGTCTTCATATCGGCATACCTAAGAAGCTCAGGAAATGCTTTGTCCGGCTCACCTGAAACAAGAAGTGTTATGATATTCTCATTCGTATCACCATGCAGCTCACGAAAGTGCATGAGTTCCTTCATGCACCACTTCGACTCCGTATAAGCAGGCGAACATATCACTATCAGGAACTCAGAATCCTCGATAGCGTTGCTTATAGCCTCGCTCAAATCACTGCTTGACTGCAGTTCTGACACATCACGGAATATTCTCCACTTCTCCTTCTTATCAGTGATATTCTTAGGCGGCTTATAGCTCTCTAGAAGCTTCTGAAGGCGTTCAGCAGCCTGCATATCAGGCTCAAGATGTCTATAGCTTATGAATGCTTTGTACTTATATTCTTTCATCGATTTCTCCTCTTTTTTACACTCCATCATATTATATCAGGTAAGAACGACCTTCCGTCCTTTACCCCAGTCACACCCAGGTACTCAGCTACGGTCTGACCTAGATCAGAAAATGTATCGCGTGTCCTTAAGTCCACGCCATGCTTTATATTCTGACCATATATCAGGGCAGGAACATATTCTCTTGAGTGATCGGTAGACGCAGTAGTTGGATCACATCCATGATCAGCTGTTATAACAAGCATATCGTCAGGGCGAAGCTTTCTCATGATACGAAGAAGCGCACCATCGAATTCACGAAGTCCACTTGCATAACCTTCAACATCATTGCGATGTCCCCACAGCATATCGAATTCCACGAGATTAGTATATATAAGGCCTCTTTCAACCTTATCCATATAGTCAAGAGTCACACATATACCATCCAGATTATTCTTAGTATGCGTACTGTCAGTTATACCACATCCGGCAAATATATCCTCTATCTTACCGACAGCGGCAACAGTAAGTCCCGCATCCTTGCAGCACGAAAGCACAGTGCCAGCTTCAGGCTTAAGAGAGAAATCACGTCTATTGGCAGTTCTTACATACCCGCCGCCATCAGCATTTACAAAAGGTCTTGCTATAACTCTCGATACACCATGCTCTCCCTTAAGAATCCCCCTTGCTATCCTGCATATCTCATACTGCTTTTCAACAGGAAATACATCCTCGTGCATCGCTATCTGAAACACACTGTCAGCCGAAGTATATACGATTGGCTTACCAGTCTTAACGTGCTCGTCGCCAAGCCTCTGTATAATCTCAGTACCAGAAGCCACACAGTTTCCGAGAACTCCAGGAACGCCTGTCTTCCTTACGAATTCTTCTATCACATCATCAGGAAAACCCTCTGGATAAGTAGGAAATGCACTCTTAGTTATGACTCCAGCCATCTCCCAGTGTCCAACCGTAGTATCCTTACCAGCAGAAGCCTCATGAAGCCTTGCATAACAGCCAATCGGATTATCCACAGGATGAATCCCAGTCATGCCCTCTATACAGCCAAGTCCAAGCCTTTCCATGTTAGGAAGAGATAAACCACCAACGGCCTTAGATATATTGCCAAGAGTATTACTTCCCTCATCACCAAATGCGGCGGCATCCGGAGCCTCTCCCATACCTACACTGTCAAGTACAATCCATATAACTCTTCTATTCTCCATAGCTTATCCTCCATACCAAAAATCGCTGTAAGCACCATGCCTACAGCGATATACATAAGGGTGCCAAAACCCGTATCTCTTAAAATGTTCCGTCAGGACGAGAATTAATATAATAAACTTCCTGATTAGTTGTTCCTGTCACTTCAAGGAAATCAAGGAGTCTTCTGTAAGCCTCCTTAACATCAGCCTCCGAATCATACAAAGCTAAAGAAACAGACTGTCCGTTAGTAAGAAGAGCGTTAATACTGAACTTTGAATCAACCTCAGCCTTCTTATAAAACAAACAGGTATTATTAGCATTAATAGCGCAATTGCCATCCTGTGTAACCACAAACTTATTCATCTTTTATTCTCCTTTTCTCAAAAAGTATCACGGTATATACACACGCTAGATATATTATAACCTTATGCTACAGAATTGTCAAGGCGGAAGTTCAACCAAGTATTCCCTTTACATACTCCCCTACATGGGATGGCGATTCCTCACCATACTGCTCAACTATCCTAACAATAGCAGATCCTATTATGATATTATCAGCTATACCCCACATCTTCTCTGCGCTTTCCTTATCCGATATACCAAATCCGATAGCAACTGGAGTATCGCTAACTGACTTTATATTCTCGACTATCTCATCAAGATTATTGGCATACGTCTTTCTGACACCTGTAACACCAAGAGAAGATACTACATATATGTAGCCTGAGGCACCAGTAGCTAACTTTCTTACCCTGTCGCCTGATGTCGGAGCGATAAGTGGTATACGGCTCACTCCATACTTTGCACACTCCTCTTCAATCTCATCCTTCTCTTCGTACGGAAGGTCAGGCACTATCACTCCATCCACTCCGCAATCCTTGCAGCGCGCAAAGAACCTTTCCTTGCCATAAGCATATATAGGATTTATATATGTCAAGAACACCATCGGAACCTCGATCTCAGTTCTTAGTTCCTTAACCATCTCAAAGAGAGAGTCAGTTGTAGTTCCTGCCAAAAGTGCTCTTTCGTTCGCACTCTGTATAACAGGTCCTTCCGCAACCGGATCCGAAAAAGGTATACCTATCTCTATAAGCGCACTTCCCGCCTCAGCCATTGCATGGATTAACTTCTTAGTCGTCTCTATATTCGGGTCGCCTCCAGTCACGAAGGTTATGAGATTCTTCTTACCGTTATTCAAAGCATTTTCTATTCTATTCATATATGTTCACTCCTTTGTATCTGGCGATAGCTGCCACATCTTTGTCACCACGACCTGATATGTTGATAACCACTACACTGTCCTTAGGAAGAGTAGGCACATAAGACATCGCGTAAGCAACCGCATGAGAACTCTCTATCGCAGGTATGATGCCCTCCATCCTAGAGAGATATTCAAATGCCGCAACAGCCTCATCATCCGTCACAGGCACGTAACGCGCTCTGCCGCTCTCATACAGCATGGCATGCTCAGGGCCTATGCCCGGATAATCAAGTCCTGCCGAGATTGAATATACTGGAGCAATCTGACCATACTTATCCTGACAGAACAGTGACTTCATGCCATGGAATATACCCACGCTCCCGTTAGCTATCGTAGCGGCATTCTTAGGATTATCTACGCCAAGACCTGCTGCTTCACAGCCTATCAGTTCAACTGATTGATCTTCTATAAAATCATAAAAAGCACCGATAGCGTTAGAGCCTCCGCCTACACAGGCAATAACCGCATCAGGAAGCTTACCTTCTGCTTCCATAAGCTGCGCCTTGATTTCCTCACCTATAATCTTCTGAAAATCCCTGACTATCGTTGGGAAAGGATGAGGGCCCATAACAGAACCTATAAGATAGTGAGTATCATCAACTCTTCTTGTCCACTCTCTAAGAGCCTCGTTAACAGCATCCTTCAGAGTTCTTGTTCCAGTCTTCACAGCATGTACCTTAGCACCGAGAAGTTCCATCCTGAATACGTTAAGAGCTTGTCTCTTAGTATCCTCTTCGCCCATGAATATCTCACACTCCATACCAAGAAGCGCAGCAACTGTAGCAGTAGCAACACCGTGCTGACCTGCTCCTGTCTCAGCTATAAGTCTCTTCTTACCCATCTTCTTAGCAAGAAGCGCCTGACCAAGTGCATTGTTGATCTTATGTGAACCTGTGTGATTAAGATCTTCTCTCTTAAGATACACCTTTGCACCACCAAGATCCTCCGTCATATGCTTAGCATAGTAGAGCATCGATGGTCTACCTGCATAATTCTTGTAGAGATCACTAAGCTCCTTCTTAAACTCTTCGTCATCCTTATATCTGTTATAAGCTTCTTCAAGCTCATTGACTGCATTCATAAGTGTTTCCGGCACATACTGTCCGCCGAATTCCATGAATCTTCCTTTTTTCATAATCATCCTACCTTTCTGACTTTTTCTACGAATCTTTTCATCTTACCTGGATGCTTCACTCCATCGGTCTCTATACCCGAGCTAACATCAACAGCATAGGGTTTAAGAACGTTGACTGCTTCTTCAATATTGCTTTCATCTAACCCGCCTGCGAGGAAATAAGGTCTTTTGATGCATTTTATAAGGGACCATTCCCACGTTTTTCCATCTCCAGCACCGCCGTCAAGAAGGACCATATCGGCCACACTTTGATTTGCAACCTCTATATCTTCTTTGCTTTCCACCTTAAGAGCCTTTATAACAGGCTTATCGATAAGTGCCTTCAGTTTTCTTATATAGTCGTCATCCTCATGCCCGTGAAGCTGCGCGATATCTATTATGCCTCTTGATAAGTATTCATAAACCGTATCGACACTTTCATCGACGAATACTCCAACAGCCTCTATTCCCGGAGCAAGCATGCTCTTCAATCTGTATGCTTCAGAAGGACTTACATATCTTCTGCTTTTTTTCGCAAATACAAATCCGATATAATCAGGTTTCAACTCGTTGGCAACTAAGATATCTTCACTTCTTCGAAGACCACAAAGCTTTATCTTCGTCATAAGCTTCCTCTCTTTAATTCAGCTATCATAGCAGCTTTATCAGTTGCTCTCATCATAGTCTCACCGATCAAAACAGCATCAGCCCCGAAGCTTCTTATCGCTTCTATATCTTCTCTTTTCTTTACTCCACTTTCCGATACGAAGATGATATCCTTAGGAATCTTATCTCTTAATCTACCTGCGTTGCCTGTATCCACCGAAAAGTCAGCAAGATTCCGGTTATTGACACCGATTATCTTAGCTCCTGCTTCTATTGCAGTAACTGCTTCAGTTTCATCATGTATCTCTACGAGTGCTGAAAGTTCGAGTTCCTTGCATATATCGAGGTATTCTCTTAACTGCTCCTTAGAGAGTATGGATACTATGAGAAGCACTGCAGAAGCACCAAGAGTCTTGGCCTCGTAAATCATATATTCATCTACTACAAAGTCTTTTCTAAGAACAGGTATCTTTACAGCCGCAGCAATACTCCTTAAGTATTCATCACTTCCAAGGAACCACTTAGGCTCTGTAAGAACTGATATAGCATCAGCACCTATCTTTTCATATTCCTTTGCTATACTCATATAGTCAAAGTCTTCTGCTATTATCCCCTTTGAAGGAGATGCTTT
>DOVJ01000045.1 GCA_003520145.1 Eubacterium sp. | reverse complement strand
CATAGTGAGATGCAGGAAATATTGCAACATGCTCAAGCGTACTCTTAACCTCTCCGGTAAGCGCATCCATCTCACACAAGCGATCTATCTCATCTCCAAAGAACTCGATCCTCACACAGTACACATCCTGATCTGCAGGAAATACGTCAATCGTATCCCCCCTCACTCTGAAAGTTCCTCTGTGAAAATCCATATCATTGCGCTCATACTGAATCTCTATGAGCTTCTTTATCACTTCATCACGATCCTTAACCATCCCAGGTCGCAAAGACAATACCATCTTCTTATAGTCTATCGGCGCACCAAGTCCATATATGCACGAAACACTCGCGACTATGATAACGTCAGAACGCTCTGAAAGAGCCGCTGTTGCAGAGTGTCTTAGCTTATCTATCTCATCATTGATTGACGAATCCTTCTCGATATAGGTATCCGTAGAAGGAACGTAAGCCTCAGGCTGATAATAATCATAATAAGAGACAAAGTACTCCACAGCATTTTCCGGAAAGAATTCCTTCATCTCGCTATAGAGCTGCCCCGCAAGAGTTTTGTTGTGACTTATGATCAAAGTCGGCTTATTGAGTTTTTCTATGATGTTGGCCATGGTAAATGTTTTGCCGGACCCGGTGACTCCAAGAAGAGTCTCAAACTGATTACCAGCCTTAAATCCCGCAACAAGCTCATCTATAGCCGCAGGCTGATCGCCCATAGGTTCATAATCGGAATGTAACCTGAATTCCATCACAACCTCCATAGAAGTATAATGCCCTATGACGCGTAAAATAGCGTTAGGGCATATACTCTCTTAATTCATCTTTTCTTTTATGACTTCTTTAGCTTTCTCAAGCTGCTGATCCGTATCCTTAACTTCTATATCAGGCTCTATACCAACCTTATGGATATCTCTGCCCTTAGGTGTGAAGTACTTAGATATGGTTATCTTAACGCCATCTCCGTCATTGAGTTGTCTAATAGTCTGAACTATGCCCTTTCCGTAAGTCTTAGTTCCGATAAGAGTAGCCTTCTCATAATCTGATACAGCACCAGCAAATATCTCAGATGCACTAGCCGAAAAACCATTGATAAGAACTACCATAGGTATGTCCAGTTCATGCTTACCATCGCACTCATACGCAGTTACTTTACCGTTCTTCTCCTGCATAGATACTACTACACCCTTCGGAAGAATCTGATCAAGTATGTCGCATACAGAGCTCAACAGACCGCCGCCATTGTTACGAAGATCTATAATAACTGCCTTCATGCCTTGTGCCTTAAGCTCCTCCATAGCAGCCTTATACTGCTTAGCAGTGGTTTCTTCAAAACTTGTTATAGTCACAAGACCTATACCATCTTCTAACATCTTTCCGGTAGCACTAGGTGTCTCTATAACTCTTCTTTCCGGTTCGAAGACATATGTCTTGCCATCAGAAGGACGATATACTTCAAGCAAAGCCTTAGTACCAGCCTCACCTCTTATGTCCTTAACAACTATAGATAATTCTCTCTCTCCGATTTCCTTACCTGCAACCTTAGTTATGATATCGCCAACCTGCATACCGACCTCAGCAGCAGGAGACTTTTCAAATATCTGTGAAACAGTTATGGTATAATCAGTTATATTCTGCGAAACAACCACACCTATACCACAGTACTGACCACTTCCAGCCTCCATAAAGGAATCAAAGTCTTCTTTGTTGTAGTAGACAGTATATGGATCTCCAAGAGATTCCATCATACCCTTATAGATACCTTCCACAATCTGTTCATCCGTATAATCCTCAAGATAATAATTCTTGATGATCTCATACATCTGATTAAGCTTGGCAGTATCGAGCTCGAATTCAAGCCCGGTTACGTACTTAGGAGTATCATCCTCAAGCTGCTTTCTAAGCTCTTTATTCGATTTTGATACCATCGGGAAAACTACCAGACAGCATATAACAAAACAGCCAATAAGTCCTAGCATAAAGCCAGAAAACCAGCTTTTAAGTCTCTTACCTTCTTCTATTGTCCTATTAAGTTCCTCATCCATATTCTATAACCAATCAATCCAAATAATACAAGAAATTCGAAGTATCATAGTACTTAAGAGGATCAACTCTTGTACCATCAACTCTTATCTCATAGTGAAGATGCGGACCTGTACTCTGTCCGGTACTTCCTACAAGCATGATAACATCGCCCTTATTCACATGCTGCCCTGGGCTCACAAGAATCCTTGAACCATGAGCATAGAGAGTAGAAACATGTGAATCATGATACAGAAGAACATAGTTACCATAAGACCAATGCTTCTCAGCGATGAGTACTTCGCCATCTTCTGCCGCATATATAGGTGTTCCTGTAGAAGCAGACACATCTACAGCATAATGATAACTCGCCACCTTTGTAACCGGATGGATTCTAGGTCCGAAAAGCTCTGTTATCTTGTTACAGCTAGAAGGCAAAGGCCAACGAAGATTAGTAAGTGCTATATCATAGTCTGTACTAGTCGAAGAACTGCCACCTTCCGCAAGACGTCTCGCTTCTTCAGCCTTTCTTTTCGCCTCTTCTTCAGCAGCCTTCTTTGCTATAAGTTCATCTATGAGACGATCTGCCTCAGCCTGTTCCTTCTCAAGTCGAGCATTCAGTGAAGCCATCTGCTCTGCATCGGAATTGATCTTATCAAGTTCCTCCTGCTTAGCAGCAAGCAAAGCCTCAGCTGCAGCCTTGGACTCTTCCTGAGTTGCCTTCAAAAGTTCAAGATCTTCTTTTTCCTGCTTCAGTCTGGCATCAGTATCAGCTATGAGATTCTTAGTAGCAACCAACTTATCCATCATCTTCTTATCATAATCAGCGATATTCTTTATATATTCAGTCTGATTAAGAAGTTCACCAATATCAGATGAAGTCAAGAAAGCCTCAAGATAAGTAGTCTGACCAGTCTCATACATATACTGAATACGAAGCTTCATATCAGCATACTGCTTAGCTTCATCTTCCTTGGCCTGAAGAAGCTTAGCTTCTGTAGTCGATATCTCGCCTTCCTTAACAAGCAAAGCCTGATCAAGATTGTAGATCTCGTTACTTATGATACCTATCTGCTTATCGATTTCATCTACAACAGTCTGCATATCACTTGCTTTGCTTTTTAATTCAGCAAGCTTTTGCTTAGTATCCTCTATCTCTTTTTTTACATTCTCGCTTTTGGTCTTAGCTTCGTTGATGTCAGCCTCAGTAACATCAGCCTTTGCATTGAGAGTAGGCTTGTTAAGCGATATTCCGTAACTCAATGCCACAGACATAGCAAGCACCACGCCAAATCGCACTACACGTTTTCTCATACACTGCACCTCAATATTTTTTATTGTTTTCCCTCTCTATAAGAACCAGCTGTTTTCTGAGAGTAAAGTAACTTCCCAGGAAACCGATACCTACACCTATGATTATCACCACCGGTATGAGCACAGTGAATACTTCACCTATACTCACAAGTTGGATATTGCCAAGTACAAGATTATTCTTCTCGACCATATATGCAAGTACCGAATCATATACATAATAAACTATAACAAGCGGAATAAGTGAACCAAGTGTGCCTATGATCACGCCTTCCACAAGGAAAGGAGCCCTTACAAATATATCCGTAGCACCGATATACTTCATGATAGCTATCTCTTCCTTTCTGATCGTAACACCCATAGATATAGTGTTGCTGATAAGGAATATAGCTACAAACAAAAGGATTCCTATGATAATAAGTGATATCCACGTAACTATCACTGATATCTGAGCCAGATGCTCTGCTGCGGTAGAAGGACTGTTAACTGTTCTTATACCATCTATCGTCTTAAGATAGTTGACCACATCACTCTGCTTAGAGATATCCTTAAGATATATCTGATAAGAAGAGGAATTCGCGAGAGGATTCTCATCCTTAAATCCCTCAACAAGACTCTCATAGCCCTTAAAATGCTTTTCCTTCCAGTTATCCCATGCCTCATCGGCAGATATATAATCAACCCTTAAAACTTCGCTTCTAGCCGATATCTTACGACCGATATCCATCTTAGTGATCTCAGGAAGATCATTCTCAAAGAAAACTGTAATACACATAGACTGCTCAGTCTGATCAACTATAGAATTAATATTGATCGACAGCGAATAGAATATTCCAAACAAAAACAAACAAGCAGTCATAGTTGTTATAGAGGCAAGAGAAAACATCCTGTTTCTTGAGATGTTCTTAATACCCTGAACTATATTATAACACCAGGAATTAAACTTCATACAGACCTATACCTCTTTTCTCATCCTCGAGGATCAAGCCCCCGCTCATGGTGATCACGCGCTTATGCATAGCATTAACTATATCATGATTATGCGTAACCATAAGGATAGTAGTACCTCTACTGTTAGCCTCCTCAAGAACCTTCATAACCTCCCATGAATTCTCAGGATCAAGATTACCTGTAGGCTCATCGCACAAAAGAAGCATCGGATCATTAACCAAAGCTCTTGCTATAGCAACTCTCTGCTGCTCGCCACCACTTAATTCACTCGGAAAAGAATCAACCTTATCTATGAGACCAACCATAGAAAGCATGGCAAATACCTTAGACTTGATCTTATCCTCAGGCGCTTCTATAACCTTCTGCGCAAAAGCAACATTGTCATATACATTGCGATCTGGAAGAAGACGGAAGTTCTGGAACACCACGCCCATATTACGTCTTATATACGGGAGCTTCGCACGGCTCACCTTGTTAAGATGAGTACCATTAATATATATATCGCCACTTGTTGGCTTAATCTCCCTAAGCAAAAGCTTTAGGATCGTTGACTTACCCGATCCCGAATTACCGACTATAAATACAAATTCACCTTTATCTACATTGAAAGATACGCCCTTAAGACCAGCGACCTTCTCATCGTCGTTGTCGTATTCCTTCACAACATTTTCAAAAACTATCATATATTACTTCCTAAAATTATCCCCATCTTTGCTATTCATATAATTCATATATCTCATAACCATGAGAGATATCTTAAATGTTATGGCATCATCAAAAGATCTCAAGTCAAGACCTGTGTTCTTCTGAATCTTATCAAGTCTGTAAACCAAAGTGTTACGATGGATGAAAAGATGCCTTGCAGTCTCTGATACATTGAGATTGTTCTCGAAAAACATATTGATAGTGCCAAGAAGCTCATCATCAAAATCCTCATAGGACATCCCCTTAAAGATCTCATCTATGAACATCTGACACAACTGAACAGGAAGCTGATATATAAGACGGCCGATTCCAAGGTTAGAATAACCAAGTACCATCTTCTCAGCATAGAAGATCTTACCGACATCGAGAGCCAGCTTAGCCTCCTTGTAGGATCTCGATACCTCTCTGATATCAGAAACAGGATTACCATAAGAAACTCTGACACTTGACATAACTTCTGTGCTGATAGTATCAAGCACAGAAAAAGCGAGCTTCTCAATACTCTCATTAGCCTCATCAGCCTTCAGCTCACGAACTATGATAATATTGCGATCATCTACAGAAGTGATAAAATCCTTGTTTCTAGATGCGAATATCGAAGAGATAGTCTCCATAACCGCATCCTTATCAGACTTCGTCTCTATGAGGAATACCACTCTCTTAGCCTCTGTATCGATTCTTAACTTCTTAGCCCTTGTATATATATCAACTCTCAGAAGATTATCAAGAATAAGATTCTTGATAAAGTTATCCTTATCATAACGCTCCTTATAGGCCATAATAAGACTCTGAATATGCAATACTGCCATCTTACCGACCATATAAGCGTCATCGTTGGCGCTCTTGATGATCAGTATATACTCAAGATGTGTATCATCATATATCTTGAAAAAATGATTTCCCTGTATAACCTGACTATCCGCTTCGGAATTAGCAAAGTTAATAAGGGTATTGAAAGCACCAGATACATAAGCATCTGCCTCCTTATAGGTAGATACAAGTAATCTTGCATCAGCATCAACTATGCAGTACTCAACCCTTGTTATAGCCTTGTAATTCTCTATAGTATTCAATAATATCTGGTTAGAAATCATAATGACCCCCTAAAAAGCACATTCTTGTACGTATTATATCTCAAAATACCAAAAAAGTCAATAATAGCACGGAATAAAAGGACATCCGTCCGCTACGCGAACAGATGTCCTTATAAAAATCACTTATTATATGCAATTAATGACAAATAATCTTCTGTGTTTCCTTATCGAAGATATGAACCTTAGTCATATCAAGTGCAAGTCTGATTGTATCACCAGGTCTTGCTGTTGTACGAGGATTTACTCTTGCTGTACAGTTAACTGATGCAAGATCGAAGTAGAGGTAAACTTCTGCGCCGAGAAGCTCGTATACTCTGATAGTAGCCTCAACAACGCTCTCAGGTGAGTTAGCAACGAATGCCTGCTCATCATGAAGATCCTCTGGACGGATACCCATAACAACAACCTTACCGATATATCCACCTTCTCTAAGCTTCTTAGCCTTAGACTCAGAAAGCTTAATAGAGCAATCACCGAATACAAGCTTAACAGCATCGCCATCCTCAGCGATAGCAGCATCAACAAGGTTCATCTGTGGTGAACCGATGAAGCCTGCAACAAAGAGGTTATCTGGCTTGTTGTAAAGGTTCTGTGGTGTATCTACCTGCTGGATGATACC
>DOVJ01000090.1 GCA_003520145.1 Eubacterium sp. | reverse complement strand
TATGATGAACATATATGGCTTTCACTTAAGAATTCTAAGTATCTGTGTGAGCAAATAGCTGATGTTCTTAAAAAGAAGGGCGATTCAGAGGCTATTGAAAAGAATGTTGCAGCATATGTAGAAAAGCTTGAGAAACTCGACAAAGAGTTCATCGATATGATCAAGAACTCAAAGAATAAGACGGTGGTATTCGGCGACAGATTCCCATTCAGATACTTGGTGGACGATTACTGTCTGGATTATTATGCAGCATTTGCGGGGTGTTCTGCGGATTCAGAAGCAAGCTTTGAAACTGTAGTTTTTCTTGCAAAGAAACTTGAGGAAAAGAAGCTTGGGTTTGTGTTTGTTATCGATAAATCTGATAAAAAGCTTGCTAATGCTATCATAGAATCGTGCTCTGATAAGAACAAAGAAGTGCTTGAAATCGACTCTATGCAGTCTACAAGTAAAAAAGAAATCGATGATGGGGCATCTTATCTTGGGATTATGGAAAAGAATCTGAAGGTCCTTCAAAAAGGACTTAATTAAAGAATGTGAAATGGCTAAGGAAGGTCTTGTTATGAAGGCTTTCCTTAGCCTTTTTTTTTTACCCTTTTTTCACCTATTTTTCTATATATTGTGTTCCTGTGAGCGCCCATCACAATATGTTGTGAAAAAGGCTTAACAGAGCCTTTTGAGGCAAAAAAACTTCGATTTTTTTTCGAAAAACCCTTGCAAATTAACGAAAAAAATCGTATTATAGAAATGTACCTGAGTGGGTTTTAATCCCATTTTTTATCGAAAATCAGAGGATGGATTACAAAACATCAACAGATGTTAAATTTGTTTTTAATATAAGTCAGTTTTGGGGTATAGGAAGGAGGAGCCGTGTTCAGAGGTCAGTATCATAACACTCTTGACGCTAAGTTTAGAGTCAATGTACCACTAAGCTATCGAGAAGAACTCGTAGACAAGATCGGTAATGAATTCGTGATTTCGTATGGCTATGATAAGGCTCTTACTCTTTATAGCCCATCGGCGTGGGATGGATTTGCTGCAAGGTTATCAGCTATACCTGATAGCGCCGGACCTGAAGCCAGAGCCGCTAAGAGATACTTCCTTAGCAGTGCGGAGAGAGCGGAACTTGATAAGTCGGGTCGTTTTACGGTTCCTGCCTATCAAAGAGAGTTTGCCGGGCTTGAAGCTGAGAGCGAGATAGTGTTGTGCGGTGTCGGTGATCATATAGAATTATGGAATGCGAAGAGATTTAAGGCTGCTATGGAAGAGCCTGAAGAGAATATAGATGCTATGATAGCTAAGCTTTCTGAGATGGGATTCTCTTTCTGATGAACTATAGCCAGACAGCCTTTCGGAGGTAAGATGGAATTCAGTCACAAGCCAGTGTTGTTAGATGAGACAATAGAAGGTCTTAATATTAAGAAAGACGGAATATATGTTGATGGCACACTTGGTGGTGCAGGACACTCAAGTGTCATAGCTTCGCATCTTGAGTCGGGGCATCTGTATGGAATCGATCAGGATGAGGATGCTGTTCGTGCGGCAACTGACAGACTCGATGGTTTGGGACTTCTGTCTAAGGTGACTATAGTAAGAGATAATTATGTGAACTTTGGACGGGTTCTTGATGATCATGGGGTCGATAAGGTTGACGGAATATTGATAGATATAGGAGTTTCTTCCTATCAGCTTGATACAGCAGACAGAGGTTTTTCTTATAACTATGATGGTCCTCTTGATATGAGGATGGATAAGAGGCGCGATCTTAGCGCATATGAAGTTGTTAATGAATATGATGAGGATAGATTATACAGAATAATAAGGGATTATGGAGAGGATCGCTTTGCACGCAATATCGCTAAGCACATATGCATGAGAAGAGCAGAAAAACCGATAGCCACTACATTTGAACTTAGTGAAGTGATTAAGGAGGCTATTCCGGCTAAGATAAGATTCAAGGGATCTCATCCAGCAAAGCAGACTTTTCAGGCTATAAGGATAGAAGTGAATGGTGAACTTGATGTTCTCAGTGATTCTATCGAGGGTATGATAAAGCGGCTTAAGGTTGGCGGAAGACTTTGTGTTATTACTTTTCACAGTCTTGAGGACAGGATTGTGAAGCAGGCTTTTAAGAAAGCTGCAAATCCGTGTACTTGTCCGCCGAGATTACCGGTTTGTGTGTGTGGAGCCGTTTCGTTAGGGTTCGAGGTTAACAGAAAGCCTATAGTAGCAAGTGAAGAGGAGCTTGCTAAGAATCCAAGATCGAAAAGCGCGAAGTTAAGGGTTTTTGAGAGAGTTTAAGAAACAAGGAGAAGAGAAGGTATGGCAGCAAGAAGTTATTATTACACAGAAGGCAATACTGTAAGAAGAGCAAGCGCTCTTCCTGATATAGAGAGAAGAAGAGAAGAGAAGAAAGAAAAAGTTGTTGTGAAGGATGTGCTGGTATTTCCTGCCGTGGGAATCAGTAATCTTATAATCCTTACAATCACAGCAGTTCTTATCGTTACTTTGAGCGTTTCGCTTATAAAGCTTAAGGAAACTAACGCTTCTAACAGAGAGAATATACATAGCTTATCAGCAAGAATAGATAAGCTTGCTCTTGATAATGATGCCGAAGAGAACAAGGTTCTCAGCTCTATCGATTACAATGCTATATATGATAAGGCAATCGGATACGGCATGGTCAAGGTTAGCAACGATCAGGTTAAGGAATATAAAAGAGGTACACTTGAGTATGTTAAGCAGTATAAGGAAGTACCTGAAGTAAAGTGACGAGGTCGATATGGCTGTTAAGCGTAAAGGAAAAAAGAAGAAAAAGATTAATTACAAGTCTGTTAGCGTGGGCTATGTACTTAGAACTAAAATTGCATACATATTGATAGCCATAGCATTTTTAATGCTCAGTATCAAGACTCTTATGATCACCCTGAATAAGGGTGATGAGTACTCTAAGGCGGCTTTAAGAACTCAGTCGAAGAGGATGGAAACCGTCAGTGCCACAAGAGGTCAGATATGGGATAGAAATGGTATGGTTCTTGCCTATAATACCAAACTTTACAATATCATCCTTGATCCTTCGGTTATGGTCAAGAAGGGCACTTCGGTTATAGATTCAAAGAAGCTTGATGCACTTTGCCAGCTTCTTCGCGAGACTATGCCGGATATAGTTGATGTTGAAGAGGTGAGAGAGTACATGATATCCAATCCTTCAAGTAAGTTCTACAGATATAAGAAGGATCTTAAGGAAGATCAGATACTTGCTTATGCACAGGCTATCAAGGATAGAAGTGATATTCCTCTTAAGGCTGTGTGGTTTGAGGATACTTTTAGAAGAGAATATCCTTTCGGTACATTTGCCTGTGACGTTATAGGAAGCGCTAAGTTTGACGGTGGTGGCGAGTTGGGAATCGAATTGTACTATAACGATCTTCTTACTGGAACTGATGGCGTTGAATATCAGTACGTAGATGGTGATAACGGCACAAGTATTAAGAAGGTTGAAGCTGTAAACGGCAACAATCTCGCGCTTACTATCGATTACTTCATACAGAGCACAGCTGAAAAGTATGTTCGTGAATATAACGAAGAGTATGGCTCTAAGGCTACTGGTGTTATAGTTCAGAATCCTAAGACTGGTGAGATATATGCCATGGTCGATTATCCGAACTTTGATCTTAATAACATAAGAGATCTTTCTGCTGTAGCAACTCCTGAAGAGATTGCTGTTATGACAGATAAGGATAAGGAAGAAGCGCTTAGTGCTCGTTGGAAGAACTTCTGTATAAGCACTGTATATGAGCCGGGTTCTGTTATTAAGCCTTTTACGGTTGCGACAGGTCTTGATGAGAAAGTGCTTAATACTAATATGAAATTCGTATGTGATGGTTATGAAGCTGTAGGTGGTTTCAACATTCACTGTGACAGAACATGGGGCCATGGTGAGGAAACTCTTGAAGAGACCATCATGAATTCCTGCAATGATGCTCTCATGCAGATAGCTGCCATAGAGGGTAAAGAGATGTTAAGCTCATATCAGGCTCTGTTTGGCTTTGGCCAGAAGACTGGTATAGATGCCATAGGTGAAGAGCTTGGACTTATAATTCCTCTTGAAAAGATGCAGGATGTCGATTTGGCAACAAACTCTTTCGGACAGAGTATGAATACAACGATGATTCAGGTTTCGACCGGTTTCTGTTCCTTAATCAACGGCGGATATTATTATCAGCCATACCTCCTTAAAAGTGTCTTCAATTATAGGGGTGAGCTTATTAAGGAAGCTAGTCCGACACTCCTTAGAAGAACTATCACACAGGAAACTTCGGATACTCTTCGTGAGTTTTTGTATCATACTGTAGAGGGTGGTACTGCAGGACTTGCGAAGGTAGAAGGCTATACTGTGGGAGGAAAAACAGGTACTGCCGAGAAGATACCAAGAGGTGAGAACAGATTCGTTCTTTCTTTCATCGGTTTCGCGCCGATAGAAGATCCTCAGGTTGTCGTATATGTGGTGGTTGATGAGCCGGGTGACCCTGCTAATGATCATTCGCCGTCTGCAAAGGAGATATCAAGTAAGATTATGACAGATATCCTTCCTTATCTGAATGTTAAGAAAAAAGAGGTTGCTACAGATGATTGAATTAAAAGATAAGAAAATAGTAGTTGTCGGTACAGGCATAAGTGGTGTGGCTGCAACAAAGCTTCTTGCGCCTATAGCAAAAGAGGTGTATCTGTATGATGACAATCAGCCGGATGATGCTAAACTTAAGGCGAGATTTGGCGGTGATTATCCTTCTAACATGAAGTTGTGTGTGAAGGAATATCCACAAGGCTGCGATGTAGCTGTTATTAGTCCCGGTGTATCTATATATAGTGATATAGTGAAGAGATTTGAGGCTGATAATATGCCTGTCATAGGCGAGATAGAACTTGCCTATATGTTTGAGAAGGGAACTGTTATGGCTATAACAGGTACGAACGGCAAGACTACAACAACTTCTTTGGTTGGCGCGATTATGAAGGCTTACAACGAGAAGACATATGTGGTTGGCAACATAGGTTTCCCTTATACAGCAGAGGTTATGAAGACATCATCTGACAGCGTTACAGTAGCTGAGATAAGCAGTTTTCAGTTAGAGACTGTCAAGACATTTGCACCAAAGGTAAGTGCTATACTTAATATCACACCTGATCACATAGACAGACATAAGTCTATGGAGAATTATGTTCAGGCAAAGAAGGATGTTGCGAAGTTCCAGACTTCCGATGATTATTGTGTTCTGAATGCTGACGATGAATGGCTTTGCGATTTTAAGCCGGCTGCCAAGGTGGTATACTTCAGTTCATCGAAGAAGGTTACGGTCGGCGCTTATCTTGATGGTGATATGATCATGTACAACGATGGCAAAGAGGTTCGCAAGCTCATGAATGTTCATGATATGAATCTCATCGGCAAGCATAATTATGAAAATGTTATGGCAGCTGTTGCTATGTGCGTATGTATGGGTGTTCCTTATGACATCATCATAGATACTGTGAAGACTTTCAAGGCAGTTGAGCACAGAATCGAGTATGTTGAGGAAATAGATGGTGTCATCTATTACAACGATTCTAAGGGAACGAATCCGGATGCGTCTATTAAGGCGATAGAAGCGATGGAGAGACCTACGATACTCATAGCTGGTGGCTATGACAAGCATGTTCCTTTTGATTCATTTATAGATTCTTTTGGAGATAAGGTTAAAAAACTTGTTCTTATCGGTGAAACCAAGGAAGAAATCAAAAAACTTGCTATTCAAAAAGGGTTTACAAATATCACTGAATGTGATACCTTTGAAGAGGCGATAGAAGTATGTCATGACAGTGCAACATCTGGTGATGCGGTGCTTCTTTCACCTGCATGTGCGAGCTGGGATATGTTTGAGGGATATGAGCAGCGAGGACGCATATTCAAAGAAAAAGTCAGAGGATATAAAGGGTAAGATAAGATGGAGAAGGAGCAAAAAAGCAGAAAGAAGAATAAAGTAAAAACCATCATAAACAAGGTGTACAGCGGTTTTGACTTTACCCTGCTTATTTGTGTGCTCTGCCTTATGACCTTTGGTATCATAGTCATCTATACAGCCACTTCCCAGAAGTATGGTATGATCTATCTTAAATCACAGGTGTTCTACAGCACGATAGCGCTTTTGGGGCTTATCTTTTTTCTTGTGGTTGATTATCATGTATGGTACAGATTCGGTAAGCTGTATTACTGGGCAGCGATAGTATCTATCTTCCTTGTTAAGGTAATACCTGCTAATGTTAAGAATGGTGCGCTTCGTTCCATCAAGATCGGACCTGTTACCATATCTGTTGTAGAGCTTGCCAAGACATTTATGATCATGTTCTTTGCATATTATATGTGCAATTGCTACAGGAAGATAAAAGAAGGTTATCAGAATGAGATATTTGTAGTTGTTTTGTCGGCGATAGTTTCTGCTCTTGTATATAAGATCAACAATAACTTAAGTACGGCACTTATCATATCTGGAATAGGAGTTAGTATGCTTTTTGTTCTTAAGAAGCATGTGAAGCTTTTTTTGGTATGTATGGTCATAGGTGTTGTGGGCTATATCTTTGCCGGAAAGTATTCTCTGAAGCTTGGAGAAGAGGCTAAGAGAGCTGATTATCTCAATGCTGAACAGGGCAACGAAAAGAGCGAAGGAAGCTTTCGTAACGAAAGACTTCTTGCCTGGAAGAATCTTGATATGGTAAGTGAAGACAAGGGGTATCAGACTATTCATGCTCTGTATGCTATCGGTTCTGGTGGATTCATAGGTAAGGGTCTTGGTAATGGAAGCGAGAAGACCATAGTTCCGGAAGCGCAAAATGATATGGCTTATGCTATTGTTTGCGAGGAATTCGGATACTGGGGAAGTCTTTTTCTGTTGATTGCATACATGATGCTTATCTGGAGAATCTTCTGGGTTGCGCAGAGTGCACCTGATCTGTATGGCTCACTTATATGTACGGCTGTTGCCATGCACCTAAGTATACAGGTGTTCTTACATATGGCTGTCAACGTCAACTTTATCCCGAATACTGGTGTTACACTCCCTTTTATCAGTTCGGGTGGTTCGGCACTTATATTTACTCTGGCCGAGATTGGGCTGGTGCTTGGAGTTTCCAGCAAGATCAGATTAGAGGATGACTGATATGGATAATAACAGATTGCCTCACGCTTCGGATTATGAATACAAAAAGGGAGTAAAGCAAAGTAACTTAAGGCAGAATTATAGCGGTAATTATAATTATAGCTATAACGATTACAAGCAGGGCGAAGAGCCGCCTATGAGGTCTGCGAGATCTGCAAAACAGGTTAAGAAAAGGCCGAGTCAGGGCGCGGCTCAAAGAGAGCGCGAAAGAAGAAAAGCAGCTGAGCGCGCTGCTCGTGAAAAGGAAGCCAGGAAGGAAAAACAGAAGCGGGATAGACTTCTGCAGAGGGAAAAAGAGCGAAAGCTCAGAATCAAGAAAAGAAAGAAAAGGATCAGAAAAGCTAAGAGACTTTTCAGAGCATTTGTCATTCTTCTTCGAAATATACTCATAGTTATGAGTATATTGGCTGCGATTGCTGGAACTTTGTATCTTATATACGATAAGGTCTTCACTATTAAGGAGATCAAGTATTCTGGCAATAAGTGGGTCAGCGATGAAACGATGACGAGCTATATATTCAAAGGTCAGAGCAAACCGAATCTTATAAGGTTCTATCTGTCAGATAAGTTTAAGGACAAGAAGTCCATACCTTATGTGGAGACTTATGAGGTACATTGTGATTGGCCGAATAAGCTTGTTATCAATGTATATGAGAAGGAAGTCATAGGCTGTATAAGAAAAGATAATCTATACTATTATATAGACAAGGACGGAATTCTTCTGGATGTTACTAATACGAAAAAAGAAGATGTTATGATCATACAGGGTGTGAGTGTCACTGATTATGAGATTAACAAGAGTATGGGCGCAACAGAAAGCATATTGAAGGATATATTTGAGATTAAGAAACAGCTTGACAAATATAATCTTTCCTTTGAGGAAGTGAACTTCGATTATAAGAGTGAGTATGTACTTAGAAAAGGCGGTTTGTATATATCGCTTGGAAAGGGAGAATACCTGGTTGAAAAGTTATTCGAACTTTCACAGGTTTATTACGAACTACCGGGAACCGGAACGTTGCATCTGGAAAATTGCAGCGGACAAAAGAAGAATCTGTATTTTACAGCGGACTGAAAAAAATGCTTGATTTTTTCTAGAAAGTTTTGTAGAATGTAAGTTGAATTATATTGATTGGAGGATAAAACCTTGATAGAGATTCCTAATAATATTGATGATTTTAGCTCAGCTAAGATGGTAGTTGTCGGCGTAGGTGGTGCCGGTAATAATGCTATAAACCGTATGGTAGACGAGGGTGTGACAGGCGTAGAGTTCGTTGCTGTTAATACTGATAGACAGGCCCTTCAGTTTACAAAAGCAAGTAAGGTTATTCAGATAGGCGAGAAGATTACTAAGGGACTTGGCGCTGGCGCTAAGCCTGAGGTAGGTGAGAAAGCCGCAGAAGAGAGTATAGAAGAGATCACAGAGGCAATCAAGGGTGCGGATATGGTATTCGTTACCTGCGGTATGGG
>DOVJ01000149.1 GCA_003520145.1 Eubacterium sp. | reverse complement strand
ATAAGATAATAATCATGACCGATGCCGATGTGGATGGTGCGCATATAAGTAATCTCTTGCTTACGTTCTTCTATAGATTCATGCCGGATCTTATCAATGAAGGTCATATATATCTTGCGACACCTCCTCTTTACAAGGTTGTTCCGAAAAAGGGCGAGGGAGAATATCTCTATGATGATAAGGCCTTAGAAAAGTACAGAAAGTATCATAGCGATAATTTTACGCTTCAGAGATATAAGGGTCTTGGTGAGATGGATGCAGAACAGCTGTGGGAGACTACGCTTAATCCTGCAACAAGAATACTTAAGAAGATAGAGATAGAGGATGCGCATATGGCGTCTGATATCACATCTATGCTCATGGGCAATGATGTAGGACCTAGAAAGAACTTTATATACGAGCATGCTAACGATGCTTTGCTTGACATATAGGAGGTAGCATATGGACAATATTTTATCAGCTGAATATTCTGAACATATGCAGAAGTCCTTCATAGATTATTCTATGAGCGTCATCACTGCACGTGCGGTACCAGATATAAGAGACGGTCTTAAGCCAGTTCAAAGAAGAGTCCTCTATGCTATGGATCAGTTGGGACTCAATCACAACGGCCCTCATAGAAAGTCTGCCAGAATAGTAGGTGAGACCATGGGTAAGTATCATCCTCATGGCGATTCGTCTATCTATGATACTCTGGTTGTTCTTGAACAGGATTTTAAGAAGGGTATGGCCCTTGTAGACGGTCATGGTAACTTCGGCTCCATAGAAGGAGACGGCGCTGCTGCTATGCGTTATACTGAGGCTAAGCTTAAGAAGTTCACACAGGAAGTATATCTGCAGGATCTCGATAAGGATGTCGTCGACTTCGTTCCTAACTTCGATGAGATGGAGCGTGAACCATCTGTCTTACCTGTAAGGGTTCCGAACTTCCTTATCAATGGCTCTGAGGGTATAGCTGTAGGTATGGTAACGAGTGTTCCTACTCATAATCTCGAAGAGATACTTAACGCAGAGATTGCTCTCATAGATGATGAAAATCTTGATACTGCTGCGATTATGGATATCGTTAAGGGACCGGATTTTCCGACAGGTGGCATAGTAACTAACAAAAGCGAGCTTCTTAGCATATATGAAACAGGTGTTGGTAAGATTAAGCTTAGAGGCAAGGTCGTGTTTGAACCGGGCAAAGGCAAGGTTAAGGATAAGCTTGTTATCTCAGAGATTCCTTATACCATGATTGGTGCAAACATAGGCAAGTTCATGTCTGATATAGCTATGCTTGTTGAGAGTAAGAAGACTACAGACATAGTCGATATAACGGATGAATCCAATAAGGACGGTATAAGGATAGTTCTTGAGCTGAAAAAAGATTGTGACGTCGAGAAGCTGAAGAACCTGTTATATAAGAAGACTAAGCTTGAAGATACATTTGGCGTAAATATGCTTGCGATAGTTGATGGAAGACCAGAGACTCTTGGAATCAAGGCTTGTCTTCTTGAGCATATCAAGTTTCTACATGAGATCAATACCCGTAAGTATACAACGCTTCTTAATAAGGAGCTAGAGAATAAAGAAATCAAGGAAGGTCTTATAGAGGCCTGCAACATAATCGACCTTATCATAGAAATCCTTAGAGGAAGTAAGAATCTTGAGATGGCTAAGAGGTGCCTTATCGAGGGTGATACTACAGATATCAGGTTTAAGAGTGAGGCATCGAAGGCTGAAGCATCTACTCTTAGATTCACTCCAAAGCAGGCGACAGCTATACTTGAGCTTAGGTTATACAGGCTTATAGGCCTTGAGATCAACAAGCTTCAGCAGGAATATGCTGATTGTATCGCAAAGATTGGCGAGTACAAGACAATCCTCGGAAGTCGTAAGGCTATGGACAGAGTTATCAAAAAGGATCTTCTTAATATCATCAAGAATTATAAGGTCGACAGGAAGACTGTAGTTGAGGATTCTGACGAGATCGTATACGTAGAAGAGAAGGTTGTTATAGAGAACATAGTATTTGTCATGGATAGATTCGGCTATGTGAAGCTTATGGAAGAGTCTGTATTTGACAAGAACGCGGAAAATGTTTTGGCTGATAACAAGTATGTTATCAAGATGCCGTATGACGATCATGTATGTATATTTACCGATAAGGGTGACTTTCATCAGATCAAACTTAACAAGATGCCTATACTTAAGCCTAAGGACAAGGGGCTTCCTATCGATAACTTTGGTAACTTCAGCAGTATGAAGGAGAGAGTTGTCTATCTGTGTAAGGAAGAAGATCTCTATGGCAATATGCTTCTGTTTGCAACAAAGCAGGGTATGATGAAGCTCGTCGATCCGATAGAGTTTGATGTATCTAAGAAGACTGTTGCAGCCACTAAGCTTTCCGATGGTGATGAAGTTCTTGGTGTATTCAAAGTTGATGTTACATTCGATCCTAAGGATGAGAGTGTTTATATAAGTCATAGCGATATAGTGATACTGACAGATGATAATTATAGGCTTCGTTTTGGAGTTGAGGAGATTCCTCAGAAGAAGAAGGCAGCACTTGGAGTGCGCACTATTAAGCTGTCTAAGGATGCAACTGTTAAGGAAGTAAGGATAATTGCCAAGGGTGAGGAGCCAGAGATTAAGACAGCACATAGGGACCAGAGGGGGTCTAAGGTAAAGGGATAAAAAAGAGGCTGTAAAAAAACTATCAC
>DOVJ01000195.1 GCA_003520145.1 Eubacterium sp. | reverse complement strand
GATGAATACTTCGCTAAGGAATACATAACACGTGTCATTGTCACTAACTTGAATTACACAAGACCTGAAGTTGATGACCGTTCTTACATACTTAAGGCTGATATGACAAGATATCTCTCAACTATCATTGATACATTCAACCATGATATATCAACCAAGAAGGTTGTAGATCCTACACTCAGAATAAGGGATCTCGTAGAAGAATACAACAAGAGAGGATTGAACGTCTGATCATGAAACACAAAAGACACATATTAACACTTCTGTGCGCGATGATGACTTTCATATCAGCTATATCTGTATATGGAGCCACTTCTAAGTACAAGCTCTACGATATCGACCTAACTGTTGCACTTCCTGACGATCTCTATATAGTCACAAGAGATATGGCTGCATCAGATCCTGTATATAAGAACATAGATTCAGATGCGCTCTCTTTCACCGCCGACATGGAGCAGAAGAACATATATCTCTACGCTCTTGCCAAGAACAAAAGCTACGATATAAGTATAACAGCAGTTAAAGCAGACAAAGAGAAGAACTTCGATCAGATGACACAAGAAGAACTCAAGGCCAATCTTGAGACAGAAAAAAAAGAAATCGAAGACACACAGAAATTAATAGTCAACGATATGTATATATCGGAAGTTGGCGATTACAGCTATTATATATATGACCTAGAGTCAGCCGATCCCAACGAAAAGATATATATGTTAAGATCGCGTATGGTCTTCCGTAACATGTCATATATTATAACACTTCAGACATATAACGGTGAGCTAAGCGATTCCCTAAGAAAAGAATTCGAAGACCTCTATAAATCCTGTGATTACACGAAGCTCAACGCTTCTTCAAAGACCATCAGGATGCTCAACGAAGCAAGAGATCTTCTTATCGGCACAGTGCTTATGATTGCTATACTAGGAGTGATCCTTATAATAGCCAGAATAAGCAGGAATAATAAGAAGCATCACGCTTTCTGATTTGAATATATTCTTTTAAAAGAAATCAAAAGTCTCACATTCCGCTTAAATACTGGGTTTGTGAGACTTTTTGTCACACTATGTATTTCTCATATTTTTTGTTAAATACCGCTCCCACAGCAAACATGATAACTGCCGTAGCCAAAAATACAAGATATCGATCCTTTATAAGACTTACGGTAGCATTACGTTCATCAAGAAGCTGCCATTTTCCTGTTTTGGCCTGAAGAAAGTAGGAATACACCACATATGCGGAACACAATATAACACTGAGCGCATACTTAGCCAACACATAATTAAGCATATAAAACATTGAAACCAAAAACATGGAGCATATGAAAAGCCTCGTATATTCCATCTTCCAGTCAAGATTTTTACACATCGGGATCATGAGAAGATGAGCAGGAAGCGCAAACAGCATATATACAACAACGCTGAAAAGATAATACCCTATCTTCATCCTGCCTTTGATATACAACAGTTCATTGCCTCTCGCAGCCATATCCTCATAGGAAAAGAACACAGGCCACAATAACGCAACCGGCGGCAACAACTCCTGGAGAAATGTCTGAGCAATATAATCTCCGTCCGGCATCTGAAACATGAAGATTATCGCCGGTGCTATCAGAAGTTCAAAAATAAGCGGTATCAGATACGCCTCATTCACTCTTGCAAATCTTTGTTCAAAAGACATAGATATCCCCTCTCAAGCTTACTTTCACCTTCATCCTTAATATCACTATTTGTTCCGATATTTTCAAGACCTTCAAGTTCGCCGTTATAACAGATTTTACCGTGATCAATGACTATAACTTTATCACAAAGCGATTCTATATCAGAACATATATGTGTCGATATAAGAACCGTCTTGTCCTTCGAAAGACCTCCTATGATCTTTTTGAATCTTATCCTCTCCTCAGGATCAAGACCGGCTGTAGGCTCATCGAATATGAGAAGCTTCGGGTCCCCAAGAAGCGCCTGGGCAATACCGAGTCTCCTTGTCATACCACCAGAAAGACTCTTTATCCTGTCATACTTTCTGTCAGAAAGATTAACGATCTTAAGCACCCGGTCGATCTCTTCCGCGGCAGACTTCTTATCTATGCCCTTAAGACCAGCCATATAATTGAGTGCATCATCAACAGGCATATCCCTGAATAAACCGAAACTTTGAGGCAGATAGCCGAGGTTGTCAATATATTTCTTTTCGCCGACCTTAGCCCCGTTAGCCTCTATAACACCATTCTTCAACTTATACACTCCACATATACACCTGATAAGTGTTGTCTTTCCGGCACCGTTAGGACCGAGAAATCCGTATATACCATTATCAAGCGTAAGAGAAAGATCGTCAAATACCCTTTTATTCTTAAACCCCTTTGTAAGATTACTGATCGTAAGCATCTGTATCTCCTCCGTAATAATCCATAATATAACCGTTAAAAACACCATTATTCATGTACCAAGAATTCATTCCGAAAGCAATGAACTTAACATCTGGTGCGATCTTGCTGTTCATGCATATATCAATGGTCTCACGGATCCTGTTATCATCAACAGGGTATAAAGGATATTTCGGAACAAGCACCGTAAAGCCATCTATCACACGCTCATTAATAAGACCTTTTATAAGAACCGGTCCCCTGCACACTAAAGCATACTCATTATCCGATACCTTGTCAAGATTCGTATATACCCCGGAAACATTTGTCCTCACGCTGTAACGGGAATCAAAATCATTGACAAATGCAGAATTGGAAGTAAGTCTTCTCTTACCCGCCAAAGGATAGTAAGCCGCATTCTCCGGAAGGAATATGGAATCCTTATTCGAGAGGCAATTATCAACACAGCCATAATATTCAATACAAAGAACCCCGTCTCCAAGTTCTCCTACAGTCAGAAAATCCCTGTTTCTCTTATAAGATATCTTCCTGCCATTATATGTGACCTTCTTTATCTTAAGCGTATGATACAATGTAAATGTATATTGATCCTTACCTGTATCCGCCGGATCAAGCTTCAACTCACACTTGACATCCATATGATCCGACAGTTTTATGTCCATATCATATTCAGTTATCCTAAAAGGCGAAGTCTTATCATAATATTCGTTATTAAGGTAACCTTTTCTTTCAACCTCAGTATAATAAATACTTGAATTAAGATTCATATATTCTTCAAGACCTCTGTCATGAACACCGTAATAATATATCTCACAGACGATGAATACCCCCACAAGGCCTGCCGTAACAATTCTTGCTTTTCTCAAAAGAATCCTTGCAAGAACAACAGATGCAAGAGCTGTCATGCCGATCATCTTGATCCACTTATATGCTTTCATATTGCCGACATCAATGGAAAATACCATACCGTCTCTGCCCTGTATAAAATCAAAATTCTGGAAAAAGAACATCGCTTCCTGTGTCTTAGCTAGCTCGGCAACAGCTTCATCAAAGCTCGGACTGCCAAGATACAATAATATGAGCGAAAGCATTACAGAGCCTTTCACTCCTGTCTTATATGCGATCGAAAAGCCCGCAAGGATCAAAAAAGTACCGGGCAGACAATATGACAGCAGGCTTCTCAAAAAGATAAGCCCCACAAAATACATATCGATGCCATATTTTATGCAGCAAAGAACGGATATGATACCAAAGGTCAGAAAAGACAGGATCATATTAAAGAGAATAAGCCCGAATACGAATCCGCAATTCCTTCTTTTGTACACCTGAAAACAAAGCTCATGACAATTGGCAAGTTTAAAATCAACAGTAATATATACCGTAACAAGCAGAAGTACCGCCATATATATAAATGTCTGTTTTGACATATACCAAAGGACAGCCTGGGAAAAGCCCACGCTTTTTCTCTCGATCATATCATATGACGAATACACAACATAAGCCCATACCGCACCCACGATCATCAGCCATTGCTTTCTATACCACAAATAACTCATCTGAAACTTTTAATCAACCTCCTGATACTGAATATTAATAACCCTAAGAAAAGTATCGGGAATATTGCAAAGATATATACATAGGCTGTTGCGTATCGGCCGTAGGCGTCTTTTAAGGATTTGACAAGTGATATGGCTTTTAAATACTCCATGTCATC
>DOVJ01000012.1 GCA_003520145.1 Eubacterium sp. | reverse complement strand
AGTCTCGCGGTGCGAGACTTGAAGTAGGAGGTATGTTATGAAGTACAAAAACCCTGTGATATACGTAGATTATTCGGATCCTGATGTGGTGAGAGTAGGTAAGGATTATGTTATGACGGCATCTAGTTTTACTAACACGCCGGGACTTCCTATCCTTCACTCAGAGGACCTTGTTCACTGGAAGCTAGTTAATTACGCTTTGCCAAATATACCAGATGTGAGTTATAACAAGCCAAGACACGGTTGTGGCGTGTGGGCTCCGGCCATAAGATATCATGAGGGCTTATACTATATCTACTATCCTATGCCTGATGAGGGAATCTTCGTGACTACAGCCTCTGATTTTAGGGGTGAGTGGAGTGAACCTGTATGTGTTATTAAGGCTTCTGGCTTCATAGACCCTTGTCCTTACTGGGATGAGGATGGGAGAGTCTACCTTGTATATGGAGTAGCTAAGAGTAGGATAGGCTATAAGTCGGTTCTCTATATGCAGGAATTGTCTTCTGATGGCATGAGTGTTATCGGTGAGAGAGTTAAGGTGTTCGATGGCAATGAGAATGGTAACGATACCATAGAAGGACCTAAGCTCTACAAGAAGGATGACTACTACTATATACTTGCGCCTGCAGGAGGCGTAAAGCCTGGCTGGCAGCTTGCTCTTAGAAGTAAGAGTATATGGGGTCCTTATGAATACAAGAGAGTTCTAGAAAGCAAGGATAGTGGTATCAACGGACCTCATCAGGGTGCTTTAGTAGATACAGTATCCGGTGAGGATTGGTTCATACACTTTCGTGATGTGTATGCAGCAGGCAGGATAGTGTATCTTGAGCCGGTTAAGTGGGTTGACGGTTGGCCTGTGATGGGTGCTGAAGGCGCACCGGTATCGGAGTATGAAGCTCCTGATACCGGCGTAAGTAGCTTTACTGAATACCTTCCTATGAGCGATGATTTTAGTGATGGTCTTTCTTTGCAATGGCAGTGGAATGCCAATCATCGCGCTGAATTCTATGAGATAAGTGATGGCAAGCTTAAGCTTCCTTGCCTTAAGAAAACAGCTGATGTTCTCTTTGATGAGCCGAATATCCTTCTTCAGAAGTGGAATGGTAATAGATTCAAGGCAGAGTTTATGCTTGATATAAGTAACCTTAAGGTTTCGGACACGGTAGGTATAATTCATGCTTCTATGAAGTATGCGTCGCTTGCTGTGAGAGTGACTGACAGTGGAGTTGAACTGCTTGAGATAAAAGGTGTTCAGAGCTTTAAAAACAGCATAGCATATACTGATGAGAATGTGACTGTGCTTGGACACTATGAATTGCCGGAAGATGGCCTTATCACTATGGTGTATGAAGCGGCAGAGGGCGACAGACACGAAGTGGTCGAGGGTGTTGACTATGCTCTTGAAAAAGTTCATCTTAAGGCATTTGATCATGATGTAAGTATAGATGCATACCCTGGAAGATGGGTGGGCGCGAAGTTTGGCATGTACGCACTTAGTACAGGTACTGATGGCGGTTATCTTCTGTGTGACAAAGTGAGCGTTGAAAAAGGATGAAATATGGCTTATATAGTATGTAAAGATCTGACTCTCGGATATGAAGACGGTGTAGTCAGTGATGGTGTTAACTTTAAAGTTGAAAAAGGCGATTATCTGTGCGTTGTGGGAGAGAACGGAGCTGGCAAGTCCACTCTTATGAAGACTCTCCTTCATCTTGTGCAGCCTCTTGGCGGTGAGATAAGCTATGCTGATGATCTCAAGCCTTATGAGGTCGGATATCTTCCACAGGTATCAGATATACAGAAGGATTTCCCGGCATCCTGCATGGAGGTTGTTCTCTCAGGGAATATATCTAAGCTTGGTAACAGATTCTTCTATACGCGTACTGAAAAGGATGCAGCGAAGGAGAATATGAAGCTTCTTCAGATAGATGATCTTGCTTCTAAGAGCTTTAGAAAGCTCTCTGGAGGTCAGAAGCAGAGGGTTCTTCTTGCAAGGGCACTGTGTGCTACTACGAAGATTCTTCTTCTTGATGAACCGGT
The DNA here is from genome assembly GCA_003520145.1 of Eubacterium sp. Lineage (GTDB taxonomy): Bacteria > Bacillota > Clostridia > Lachnospirales > Lachnospiraceae > UBA9775. The sequence continues at coordinate 6,375 of DOVJ01000012.1, read as the reverse complement.
GAATGGTCTTGACCCTAAGGTTACAGCTGAGTTCTATTCGCTTGTTAAGAAGCTTAATGACAGTGGGATATCTGTTATTATGATATCTCATGACCTGTCCGCACTGCAGTATGCTAATAAGGTCCTTCACCTTGGAAGACATCAGCTCTTCTTTGGAAGTAAGGACAAGTATATGGAAACCCCTGTTTATAAGGCTCTTTCTTATCAGGAACAGGATGAAGAGGCTAAGGAGGGCGCAGGCGATGCTTGAGACACTTAGTATATATCTTAGTTATGAGTTTGTAAGAAGAGCTCTTATAGTTGGCGTGTTGATCGCACTTTGTGCGTCTTTGATAGGTGTTACGCTGGTTCTGAAAAGGTACTCATATATAGGTGATGGCCTTTCACATGTGGCATTTGGCGTGATGGCACTCGCAACTGTTCTTAGGCTCGCGAATGTGAATGTTCTTGTTATGCCTGTTATCATAGTTGTTGCAGTTATACTTCTTAGAGGCAACAAAAGAGTCAAGGGAGACTCGGCGATAGCCATGCTGTCGGTTGGAAGTCTGGCCATCGGATATATGCTTATGAATGTATTCAGCGTATCGGCCAATGTATCTGGTGATGTGTGCAGTACACTTTTTGGTTCTATCTCGATACTTACGGTTTCTAAGGCAGAACTTATAACTTGTATCGTTGTATCTGTTGTGGTTGTAGTTGTCTTCATACTCTTTTACAACAGGATATTTGCCGTAACATTTGACGAGAACTTTGCGAAGGCTACAGGAGTTAAGGCTGACAGATATAATCTCATGGTATCGGTTATGATAGCGATAGTCATAGTTCTTGGCATGAATCTTGTGGGAAGCCTCCTCATATCGGCACTTATAGTGTTCCCGGCGCTTACAGCTATGAGGATAGTGGATAACTTCAAGGCTGTTACGATATGCTGCGCGATAATAGCTGTAGTCTGCGCTGTGGCGGGCATGCTTCTGTCGATACTTTACTCGACTCCTGTAGGCTCGACTATAGTAGTTGTGAATATTGTGGTGTTCGTGCTGGCTCAGATTGTGGGGGCTATAAAGAATGGTAAGTGATGCAAGGCCATGGTCGCTTTTTAAGCTCACTATTCCGACCATATGCATGATGATATTTACGTCTGTATATAGCATAGTTGACGGATTCTTTGTGTCCAACTATGCTGGTAAGGATGAGTTTACGGCAGTGAACTTTGTCATGCCTGTGCTTATGATCTTAGGTAGTGCGGGATTCATGCTAGGCTCGGGCGGAAGCGCAAGGATAAGCTTAAAAAGAGGCATGGGCGATGATGAGGCTGCCAATAAGATATTCTCTATGCTCATATACAGTTCTATAGTAGTCGGTATCTTACTTGCTCTTATAGGAAATGTTGTGGTAGACGATATAGTTTACCTTCTTGGAGGCAGAGGCAATATGGCAGTTATCTCTGTCAAGTACGCAAGGATAGTTATGCTGGCACTCCCTGCTTTTTTGCTGCAGTTTGAGTTTCAGTGCCTCTTTCCGTGTGCCGGAAAGGGAAGACTTGGATTGTATGTGACTATTGCTGCGGGCGTGTGCAACATGTTCCTTGATCTTATGCTGGTTGGCGTGCTGCATAAGGGTTTTGCAGGAGCGGCAGTTGCCACTGCCATAAGCCAGTATGTAGGCGGGGTATTCCCTCTGTGTTACTTCGCAAGAAAGAATAGTAGTTATCTTAGGCTTGTCAGGGCAGGATTTGTCCCTAAGACATTCGTACAGATATGTGTTAATGGTAGTTCTGAGCTTATGAGTAACATATCTATGTCTGTTGTTGCGATGCTCTATAACATGCAGCTGATCAGATATGCAGGAGACAATGGCGTATCTGCTTATGGAGTACTGATGTACGTGAGCATGATATTTGCGGCGATATTCATAGGTTATGCGGTTGGTGTGGCTCCGGTTGTTGGATATAATTATGGAGCTAAGGATATCGATAAGCTTAGGAAGATAAAAAGATCGAGTTTTATCATAATCTCGTTCTTTTCTGTTATTATGTTTTTTGCGGCTTTCTTTATGGCGGAGACTGTCGCGAGAGTGTTTGTTGGTTATGACAAGGAGCTTATGGCTCTAACCGTATATGCTTTTAAGATATTCTCTTTTTCTTTTTTGGTATGCGGTTTTTCAATATTCACGTCATCATTTTTTACAGCTTTGGGAGATGGTCTTACATCAGCGCTGCTTGCTTTTTTCAGGACCCTTGTATTCCAAAGCGCTGCCGTCTTAGTCTTCCCGATTATATGGGGAGTTGACGGTATATGGTATTCCATAACCGCAGCAGAGGTTATGGCTCTTATGTTATCGATTTTGTTTTTGAAACTCAAAAAAGCAAAATACAGCTACTGAAAAGAGGTTTTTGTGTTATGTATAAGTTTTTCTATTATCTTGTTCCTTTTTTGATGACATGGCTTGGCATGAAGTATGTAAGCCGAATCTTACCTCAGGATCAGGGACGTGCTTTTGCTGTCAATGGTGCTAAGTCTAAGGGTAAGCCAAGAGGTGCTGGCATCATACTCATATCGTGCTTTGTTATATCAGGATTCATCCTTCTTCCTCTTGATAAGGAACTTGTCATATATATGATACTTACGTTCCTTTCGATGCTTTCAGGCTTTTTTGATGATGCGTCTACGATCCCTTGGGGTGAGTTAAAGAAGGGACTCATTGATCTTGTGCTCTCTGTAGCTATGGCATGGACTTTCCTTCACTATAATTCGCACACTATAAAGCTTCCTTTTGTCAGTGAGACAGTGACCATACCTTATGCTGTATTTATGATACTGATAGTGATACTCGTCTGGACAAGTATCAATGTCACTAACTGTGCTGACGGCGTCGACAGTCTGTGTGCTGTGCTTTCTATCGTAACTTTACTTACTATTAACGTTATGTTAAGGAACACAGGCTCATCTTTTGATAAAACAGTTGTTATGCTCTGCGTGTGTATAGGTGCATATATATGGTTCAATTCATCGCCTAGCTACCTTCTTATGGGTGACGCAGGCTCAAGAAGTATAGGCTTCTTTATAGCGATAGCTATACTTAAGACAGGTAATCCTATCCTCTACATAGCTGCTGCGCTTCTTCTTATCGTGGATGGTGGTCTTGGACTTGTTAAGCTTACAGTCATAAGAGTGACTAAGAACAAGAACTTCATGAAGAACCTAAGGACTCCGATTCATGACCATATGAGAAAGAATAAGGCCTGGTCTGATACTCAGGTCGTACTTAGATTCGCCATACTGCAGGCGATCATAAGTCTGCTTGTACTTAGCATAGAATACAGATGAGGTTATATAATTGAACATACTGAATGTTGAAAATGTATCAAAAACATATATGTCACGGGATATTCTCAAAGGTATAAACCTGGGAATCAGTGATACAGATAAGATAGGCGTTGTCGGTGTCAATGGCTGTGGCAAGTCTACACTTCTTCGAATAGTCGCAGGGGTAGTATCTCCTGATGACGGTAAGGTCGTGAAGGGCAACGATATCAGGATATCCTATCTTCCGCAGACAGATGAATTCGATGGCGAAAAGCCTGTTATAGACAATGTTACTGCTTGTATATATCAGGGGGATGGCCACTGGGATAAAAGCGGTGAGATCAAGGCCATGCTTGCAAAGTTTCGGATAGATGATCCTATGAAGAAAACTTCGCTTTTGTCAGGTGGTGAAAGAAAGAGGGCAGCTTTGGTCGCGGCACTTCTTACACCGTGTGATCTGCTTGTACTTGATGAGCCGACTAACCACCTCGACCTGGATATGATAGAGTGGCTTGAAAGCTACCTTAAGAGTCTTAGGGCGGCAATCCTCATGGTTACTCATGACAGATACTTTCTTGACAGTGTAACTGATCAGATAGTGGAGGTTGATCGTTGTAACGTATACAGATATAGTGAGAACTACTCAGGATATCTCGAGCTGAAGGCAGCAAGGGAAGCATCTGAACTTGCAACTTACAGAAAGAAACAGTCTCTGTACAGGATAGATCTTGAGTGGATGATGCGTGGCGCAAGAGCGCGTTCTACTAAGCAGAAAGCTCATATAAAGAGATTCGAAGAACTAAGTCAGGTCAGACCACCCGAAGAAGAAAGAGCGCTTCACTTAGGCTCACTTGCGTCAAGGATGGGCAACAAGACGATCATAATCGAAGGACTTTCGATGGCCTATGGGGATAAGAAGCTGTTCTCGGATTTTTCTTATACATTTACCAAGCTGGACCGTATAGGTATAGTCGGAATCAATGGCTGCGGTAAGTCTACACTTATGAAGTGTATCATGGGACTGGAGAGAGGGTACGAAGGTAAGATAGAGATAGGACAGACTATCAGGATAGGGTACTTCGGGCAGGACTGCACATCGATGGATCCGAACGAGAGAGTCATAGATTATGTGAAGGATATAGCTGAGTATATCAAGACTCCTGAAGGGACTGTGACTGCATCTGCTATGTGTGAGAGGTTCCTCTTCGATGGCAATATGCAGTATGCTCCGATTGGTAAACTCTCGGGTGGTGAGAAAAGAAGGCTTTATCTTCTGAGTGTTCTTATGACTGCGCCGAATGTTCTCATACTTGATGAGCCAACGAACGACTTTGATATCAAGACGCTGCAGGTGCTAGAAGAGTACCTCGATGAATTCGCAGGGATAATCATAACGGTTTCGCATGACAGATATTTTCTTGACAGAGTTGTTACGAGGATATTTGCTTTTGAGGATGGCACTATAAGGACCTATGAGGGCGCCTATAGCGATTATTATGCGAAGTCGTTATCTGATGGCGATAGTGTTAGTAAGGTCACTAAGAAGGTGGGAGATAACCAGAAGAAGGACTGGAAGGGCGAAAGAGTTAAGAAGAAGCTTTCTTATGCTGAGCAGAAGGAATACGATTCTATAGAGGGGGATATAGAAGCTCTTGAACAGGAGGCAGATCGACTAAAGGGACTTGTATCTGCTTCAGCGAGTGATTTTGTGAAGCTTATGGAGTATACGAAGGCTCTTGAAGAGGTCAATCAAAGGATTGATGAGAAGCTTGAGAGATATGTGGAATTGCAAGAGATGGTTGAGAATTTCACATAGATGATGTATAATCTTAATATGAGCAAACATGAGGAAGGTATTGGCTATGGAGAACGAAAAGACTATACTTACGCAGGCTGATGCATATGTATTTGGGCAGGGATCTCATTATGAGATATATAATAAGTTGGGCGCTCACCTTATAACCAAGGATGGTGTTAAGGGAACGTACTTTGCTGTATGGGCTCCTCACGCGGAGGCTGTATATGTAGTGGGCCTCTTTAACGCGTGGTCACTGAATGATAATTACAGGATGAACAGAGTCTTTGAGAGCGGACTGTGGGAGATATTCTTGCCGGGCATCAAGGACGGATATACTTATAAGTACTTGATAGTAACTAAGGATGGAAGGCATCTTTATAAGGCTGATCCTTTTGCTTCCGAATCGGAGATGAGACCGCACAATGCTTCTGTTGTATGTGATCTTAACGGCTTTGAGTGGGGCGATGGCGATTGGATAAAAGAGAAGACCAAAGAAGACCATCTTAAGTCTAAGATGGCTATATATGAGGTTCACTTAGGCTCATGGAGAAAGAAGGATTCTTCAGATGATGGATTCTATTCTTACAGAGAGCTTGCACCTATGCTTGCTAAGTATGTTAAGGATATGGGTTATACTCATGTGGAAATCATGGGTGTTGCAGAATATCCTTTTGATGGGTCATGGGGTTATCAGGTTACAGGTTACTATGCTCCAACTAAGCGTTATGGACGTCCTAAGGACTTCATGTACTTTGTCAATTACCTTCATATGTGTGGTATAGGTGTAATCATGGATTGGGTGCCGGCTCACTTTCCAAAGGATGAGCATGGTCTTGCGAAGTTTGACGGTGAGGCTCTATATGAGTATGCTGATCCACGCAAGGGAGAGCATCCTGACTGGGGCACATATGTCTTCGATTATGGTCGTAACGAGGTTTCGAACTTCCTCATAGCGAATGCACTTTTCTGGATAGAGAAGTATCATATAGATGGTCTGAGAGTAGATGCGGTTGCTTCTATGCTCTATCTGGACTACGGCCGCAGGGACGGACAGTGGGTTCCGAACAAGTACGGTGGCAATGGTAATCTCGAGGCGATGGAATTCCTTCGTCACTTGAATAGTATCGTGAATAAGCGCTGTCCACAGGCTATCACTATAGCCGAGGAGTCAACTGCATGGCCGAATGTCAGTGGAGATGTGGAAGATCCAAACCGTAATGGCTGTCTTGGATTTACTTTCAAGTGGAATATGGGCTGGATGCATGACTTCCT
>DOVJ01000137.1:4172-28001 GCA_003520145.1 Eubacterium sp. | reverse complement strand
TCGTCATACTTTTACAGCCCCTTTACATTCTCTTACAGAATCCCTGCTGCTTTGAAGATAGCATCTCTTAAGTCATCGAATTCCTCGAATGCCTTAAGCTCAGGGTTATCAGCTTTGATCTTGTCTGTGCTTCTGAATAAGAAGCCTGCCTTGCTTGCCTTGATCATGGCAAGGTCGTTGTAGCTGTCACCGCTTGCGATCGTACCAAAGCCGATAGACTGGAGTGCCTTCACTGTTGAGAGCTTTGAGTTCTCGATACGCATCTTGTAGCCTGTGATCTCACCATTGTCAGCAACCTCGAGAGAGTTGCAGAAGATGGTTGGCCAGCCAAGCTTCTCCATGAGTGGTGTAGCGAACTGTGTAAATGTATCGCTGATGATGATGACCTGCATCTTAGAGCGCAGTTCGTCGAGGAACTTCTTTGCTCCTGGCAATGGGTCGATAGTAGCGATAGTATTCTGAATTTCCTTAAGTCCCAAACCGTGCTCCTTAAGGATTCCAAGTCTCCACTTCATAAGCTTGTCATAATCTGGTTCGTCTCTGGTAGTTTTCTTAAGTACCTCTATACCGCTTGCTTTCGAGAAAGCAATCCATATCTCTGGAACGAGTACACCCTCAAGATCCAAACATGCAATATCCATAATAACCTCCGTAAAACATATATTAAAAATAAGTCTTTATAATTATACAACATTTTGGTAAAATATGCTATAGGGTATTTTTACAAGAGAGGTTTTTCTATGTCTGATATAATAGCTGCCGTTAAAAACAGAGATTTGGATAGTTTGCGCTCGATACTTTTGGATGATCCATCGCTTGCGGATGTATGTGATGAAGAGGGAGTTGCCGTAGCATTTGTTGCGGCTAAGACTGGGGATATGTCTATCTTGAGATATATGGTTGAGTATTCGAGAGCACATATGAATATAAGGGATCCTAAGGGAAGACATATGCTTCACTATGGCGTTATGTCGAATAATCTAGAGGTTGTCAGATACCTGACTGAGCGTGTTGATATGTCGCCTCTTGAGGGAGACCTTCGTGGAATCACGCCTTATGATCTGGCTGTGTCTGAGGGGTATGAGGACATCGTAAGATACTTTGAGGAGGTTACGGGTGCTTCATATGACAGGATATATAAGAATCCGGTGAGGAGAGGCTTCTGGCCTGATCCTTCTGTTGTGGCGGTTGGTGATGATTACTATATGGTTAATTCGAGTTTCATCTATTTCCCTGCGATTCCTATATCGCACTCTAGGGACATGATAAATTGGGAGGTCATCGGTTATGCTGTGACAGACGATGATGATGCGATGCTTGATGAACTGCCTGGTGGTCGTGGGTACTGGGCTGCGGATATATCTTATCATGAGGGACGCTTTTTTATAACTGCTACGTACAGGCTCAGTGATGAGGGTACTGTGTACAGAAGGCAGATGGTTGTGTCTTCTGATAAGCCGGAAGGACCGTATAGTAAGCCTGTCTTCATAGATGAGGATGGTATAGATCCGTCGATATTTGTGGATGATGATGGTAGGAAGTACATGCTTCTTAATCGTGGTGCGAGGATTTTTGAACTTAATTCCGACTGCACGAAGAAGATATCTGATGCTACGCTTCTCTACTATGGCGATAATAAGCGTGGAGTAGAGGGCGCTCACCTTCTTAAGAAGGATGGATGGTATTATCTATTCTTAGCAGAGGGTGGAACAGGTATGGGTCACAGGATAACTGTGGCGAGGTCTGAGACTCTCTTTGGAAGATATGAGCCTTGCCCTTATAATCCGATATTGAAGCAGGAGGATGACCGGCTTAGGATTCAGAAGGCCGGGCATGGAAAGCCTATCTTGTGTGCGGATGGCAACTGGTATATGGTTTACTTATGTTCAAGACCTGTTAAGGGACCTGATCATATAGTATCGAATCTCGGACGTGAGACTGCGGTTGATCGCATAGAGTGGACTGCGGATGGCTGGCCGATAGTCGGTAACAGAAGGCATCCGTCGGACAGCGCTGTTGCGCCGATGCTGGGGGTTACTGATGCTTTGGCTCAGGCTTCTTTCATGCATTATGATGATGACTTCACTGGTCTTGACATGGAGTGGATGAGTGTAAGAAGCAGAAGAGGATGCGTGTGGACAGCTGATAATAAGCTGTTTCTTAGATGTGATAAGTATGAGCCTTCTGATATACGCTTTAGAGGTGTTCTGTTAAGAAAGCAGTCTTCTATGGATTTCGATGCAGATATCACGGTTTGTACGGGTTCTATGCTGGTTGGCGAGGAATATAAGTGTGGTCTCATCAATTATTATGATGAGAGGACTTATGTATATATGGCTGTTACGAGGGCTTCTGAAGATAGTCTTAAGATAAATGTTGTGTCACATGAAGGCGAAGATGAAGTATGTGGTTCATGCATTGTGTCTTATAGTGATTCGGTCACACTATGTGAAGAGGTTAGGGGACTTGAAAGATGCTTCTATGTAAGTGCGGCGGGTGAGAGGAAACTTGTTGCCGCCTTGCCTAAAGTGGACTTCTTATGTGATGAAGGTCTTGGCGGTGGTAAGCGTTTTACGGGCGCTACATATGGAGTATTTGGCGTTGGTGAAGATGTGGTATATAGTTTTGAAAAATTACATGTATATAACAGAGAGTAGTTGTGTATAGTTATGAATAATAAAGAGAATTTTACAATAGGCAGTGTTAAGAAAAGGATACTTTTTCAGGCTGTGCCTCTTATTCTTGCGCAGTTTGTGCAACTTGCTTACAATATAATCGACAGAGTATATATAGGCAGGATACAGGGTTCGGGTGTTGCTCTTACGGGCATTGGCGTAACATTTCCGATCATTACTTTTATCGTGGCGAATACGAACCTCTTCGGACTTGGTGGCGTGGCATTCTTTTCGATAACAAGAGGCAAGGGCGATGATGAGAGGGCAAAGAAGATTCTTGGCAATGTTATGGGGCTTCAGATTATCACGGCAGTGTTGCTTATGGTCGGTATGTATGTTTTCATGAAACCGATCCTGTATAAGTTTGGTGCATCGGATGAGTCATATGTATATGCAAGGGATTATCTGTCGATATACATGCTTGGAACTGTGTTCTTCATGCTTGGCAGCGGACTTAATGGCTTCATCAATGCGACAGCGCATCCTGGAATGGGTATGCTTACGACGCTTATAGGCGCTGTTCTGAATATGATACTTGATCCAATCTTCATATATGGATTTGGTATGGGCGTTAAGGGCGCGGCTATCGCGACTGTTATAAGTCAGTTTGTAAGCTTTGTATGGGTTATGAGCTTCATACTTTTTAAGTTCAGTCTGAAGCTTTCAAAAAGCGACCTGTATCTGAGCGCGGATATAGTTAAGAGAGTCATCGTTATGGGCTTTCCTTACTATATCATGCAGGCTACTAACTCGCTTGTGCAGTTGTCCTGCAATGTTTCGCTTGCTAAGTACGACAGTGATGTATATATAGGCGTTATGACTGTTGTTAATTCTGTAAGAGAGATGATGGCTCTGCCTGTCAGCGGTATAACAGGTGGTTCTCAGCCTGTCCTGGGTTATAATTATGGCGCTAAGCGTTATGACAGAGTAAGAGAAGGCATAAGATTTACTGCTTTTCTTGGCATAGCTTATACGGCTTTCGCATGGATCGTGGTTCTTATCATACCGAAGGAACTCATGAATATATTTACAAATGATGCGGCTATGATAGAGGCTGGTGTAAGGGCTCTCTTCCTGTACTTCTTTGGTTTTATATTCATGGCTTTCCAGTTTGTCGGGCAGGCTACTTTCCAGTCGCTTGGGTATGCGAAGCATGCGATATTCTTCTCGATTTTTAGGAAGGTGATCATAGTTGTTCCGCTCACTTTCCTTCTGCCGATGATGGGGCTGGGAGTAGATGGCGTATTCATAGCAGAGCCTGTATCTAACTTGATTGGTGGACTTGCGTGCTTTATAACTATGTATATTACTGTGTATAGGAGACTTGGATGTGAAAAATAAGAATGATATAAATATGTGTGAGGGGCCGCTTCTTGGTAAGATCCTTCTCTTTGCCATCCCTCTTATGCTGTCAAGTGTATTGCAGTTAGCTTTCAATGCGGCGGATATAATAGTTGTGGGAAGGTTCGAAAGCGCGGCTTCTCTTGCGGCAGTAGGCTCAACAAGCCCTGTTATCAACCTTCTGACTAACCTCTTCATGGGTTTGTCTATAGGTGCCAATGTATGCGTGGCTAATTACATAGGTGCCAATAAGAGTAAGGACGTAAGAGAAACTGTTCATACTGCCATGTATATGGCTATTATAAGCGGTCTTATCATGACTGGTATAGGCTGTACTTTCGCAGGACCCATCCTTAGGGCGATGGGAGCGCCTCTTGATATACTTGGACTTGCCAAGAATTATCTGACTATATACTGCCTAGGTATGACAGCATCTATGATATATAACTTCGGTGCGGCTATCCTTCGTTCTGTCGGAGATACAAAAAGACCGCTTTATTATCTCATAGCGGCCGGTGTGATAAATGTTATCTTAAATCTTATATTTGTGATAGTATTTCGTATGAATGTGGCAGGCGTTGCCTTAGCGACTGTTATATCGCAGGTTGTGAGCGCTATCCTTATAGTCAGGACTCTCTGTAAGGAAAAGGGTGATCTGAAGCTCTATCTGTCCAAGATAAGTATTCACAAAGATAAGGCTCTTAAGATAGTGAAGATCGGACTTCCTGCAGGTTTTCAGGGTGCGCTTTTTTCACTGTCCAACATAGTTATCCAATCGTCTGTAAACAGCTTTGGAAGCAGCGTAGTAGCAGGCAATTCTGCCGCGATGAATATCGAGGGCTTCATATATGTCTCTATGAATTCGTTCTATCAGGCTGCCATATCATTTACCGGACAGAACATGGGCGCAGGTCTGTATAAGAGAATAGGCAGGATCGCTCTGACAAGTCTTGGATGTGTGTTCATGGTTGGACTTGTGATGGGCAATCTTGCGAACTTCTTTAGTAAAGAACTTCTGTCAGTCTATACTGATAACCTGGAGGTTATTCGCTATGGTCAGGTGAGGTTGTCTTGCATATGCACGATCTACTTCTTATGTGGCATCATGGATGTCATGGTTGGTGTAATCAGGGGTATGGGACATTCGCTCGAGCCGATGATATTCACCATAGTCGGCGTGTGTGGATTCAGACTTGCTTGGATATACTTGGTATTTGCAAGGCCTGAATACCATAGAGTGGAGACTGTCTACATGTCTTATCCGATCAGCTGGTTAGTGACTTTCTTAGCGCTTGTTATCATGTACCTGCGTATAAGCCACGGTTTATCCTCTAAAAAGTAATACATCTATAAGGATCCGTTCTAACTGTTTCTGATCCATGATCACAGGAACAGGATAGAGCGGATTTGCTTCTTGTGCAGCGTTGTGAGCGAGCTTCTTTATATCATCAACCTTGAGCTCTTCTATGTAACGGCCTATCTCGTATCGATCAAGCATATCGTAGAGCGAATCTATCAGCATACGGCATGCAAGATCAGCAGGAGTTGTCTTATCTGCTATGTTGGCTGCTATAGCTATGCGCTTTATTCTTCTTGGGATATATCTTGAATAATACTCAAGTACATGTGGCATGATGACTGCTATAGCCTTGCCGTGAGGGATGTTATAGGCACCGCCGAGTGCATGGGCAAGCGCGTGTATATAGCCTACATAGGCTCTCGTGAATGCAAGGCCTGCACTGTATGATGCGATGCTTAGATTGCGTCTTGCCTTGTAGTTAGTGCTGTCATCATATACTTTGTCGATGTTGCCGTAGATGAGTCTTATGGCTTTTTTTGAATTGTAGCGTGTCCCCCTTGTGGATGCCAGACTTAAGTCGCTTTCGATAGCATGGCTTAAGGCATCCATCGCACAGTACATGCTTGAGAGCTTAGGCTGCAAGAGTGTGTAGTGCGGGTCTATATAGACAAAACGAGGCACAAGACATGGGTCTGCTATGAAGTACTTCTTCTTCTTCTCTTCATCGGTTATGACGCTTGCTATACTTACTTCGCTTCCTGAACCGGCGGTTGTCGGGATGGCGAATATAGGCGGCATCTTCTTCTTGATCAAGAATGCCCCCTGCAGCATCTCTAGAGATGCCTTAGGAAGAGCACTTCTTATGCCTACTGCTTTGGCGCAGTCTATAGGTGAACCACCGCCAAAGCCTATGATTGCATCACACTGATTCCTGATGTATAATTCGTAGGCTTCGTTGACATTGGCTGTTGTGGGATTACTGCTTGTTTTGTCGTACAGTATATAGTTGATGCCTTCCTTTTCGAGCGCCTGCTTGAGTGGGGTGGTAAGTCCCATCTTGTTGATATGGGGACCTGTGACAAACAGAACTGAATCAAAACCGTAGGCTTTGATTCTCTGCGGGATCTCATCTATGCTTTTGATATGTATGGGCTTTCTTAACGGATATAATGTTGAAAACAATAACTCGTTGATATGAAACACCCTATATGATAATTGCTTTAACATAACTTCTCCTTTTTTACGATAATGTTATTATATCAGATATCCCATGATTTATCTATAGTTGAAGTCATAAAAATATGTTGACTTTTTAAAGTGTATATGATATACTGCGAATGTGTATTTATATCAATATTGGGTGGACAGGAAGATGGTTGTTAATTTAATTAGTAATGCTAGAATCTCCGGTGTAACTTTGCCTAAAAAAGTAAAGGGACAGTTTTGGCTTTTTAGCAGGGAGATTGATGGTACATTAAGAAATCTTATTAGTATTGAAGGCTTACAGGGTAAGTGGCATCTCAAGAGCAATAAGGATAATTATCTTGTTGATTCAAAAGGTGCTATTATTAATGAGATTGAATTGGAAGATCAAGGGCTCTATAGAGCGATTGTTGATGGTAAGCAGGCGTTTGTTTTTGCTCATCATTTGTCTGATGACAGGCAGATTTTTCACAAATATTATGTAAAAAACAACATTGATATATCTATTGGCAGAACGAAGGACAATGATATCATATACGATAATAAGTATGTTTCGTCTGATCATGCCAAGCTTTCTTTTTATGAAAATAATTGGGTATTGTCTGATAACAACAGTACAAATGGTACATTTGTCAATGATGAGCGGATATCCACAGTACAACTGAATCCGGGAGATATGATATATATTATGGGCCTTAGAATAATTATAGGCTCTGATTTTGTTGCGCTTAATAATCCTGATGAGTGTGTCACTGTAAAGGGCAGTAAGATGTTTCCTTATGAGCCACAGGGAGTAAATCCTATTGATGATGAGCCTAATACTGAACTTAATAATGAGTTTTATTATATTTCACCGAGATTCAAAAGAAGTATAACTAAAAAGACATTTAGAATTGACCCACCGCCATCATCACCGGTTGGAGAAAGTGTACCGGCTATATTGGTTGTGGGACCGGCATTGACTATGGGGTTAGCATCTGTAACAACAGCAGGATTTTCAGTTGCCAATGCATATATGAATGGCAGAGATTTAATAACAGCACTTCCATCTGTTGTTATGGCAGGAAGTATGCTTTTAGGCATGATTTTGTGGCCAACATTGAATCGAAAATTTGAAAATAAAAGAAAAAGAAAAGCCGAGGCACAAAGAGAAATCGCATATAGAGCTTATCTTCAGGAAGTTAGAGAAACCATTCTTAGAGAGATGGGTGAACAAAGGGACATACTCAATGAGAATAATGTACCTTTAGAAAAATGTATAGAAACAATAACAAAGACAATGAATAATCTTTGGGAGCGTTCAATAAATCAAGAAGATTTCTTGGAAATCAGACTTGGAATAGGTGAGTTTCCACTTGAGGCAGATATTGTATGTGCAGAAAGAAAATTTGCGGTTGAATATGATCATCTTCTTGATGAGATGTATGCCGTGAAAAATGAACCAAAGATATTGAAAAATGTCCCAATTACATTTTCTGTAAAAGACATAAAGGTCAGTGGAATAATCGGTGAAGATTGGGACGTCGTAAAAATTTTTGTGAAAAATTTTATAATAAGACTAACTGCGTTGCATAGTTATGATGAACTTAAACTCGTGTTTTTGCTTAACGAGAAGGATTATGAGACATTCAAATTTGTCAGATGGTTTCCTCATGTTTGGGATGACGATAAATCCATAAGATTTGTATCAGTAGATACCAATGAGGCGAAGGAAGTTTCTGCAAACTTAGAAAAGATCTTTAATGAGAGAATAACAGCCAAGGGAAAAAATCTCGAAAAACCTTATTATGTTATTTTTAACTTTGAAAGTAAAGTCAATGACAAACTCGATATAGTCAATGATATTCTCACATGTAAAGAAGATACATACTTCAGTATAGTAAATGTATGTGATTCAGTCATAAAATTGCCTAAGGAGTGTTCAGTTGTAATAGATGTAGCTGAAACAACTGCAAGAATATACGATAAGGAAAATCTAAGCGGAAATAGGATAGTCTTTAAACCTGATTTGGACAATGATTTTGATGTTGAGGATGTTGCGATAAAAGAAGCCAATACAGCCCTTGATTTATCAAAACAATTGTTTAAACTTCCGAGTGTATATACATTTCTTGATATGTTCGGGGTTGAAAAAATTGAGCATCTAAATCCCCTTGTCAGATGGAAGGATAATAATCCTTGTCAGTCCTTGTCAACACCGGTGGGAATAGATACAGATGGTGAGATATTCACCTTGGATTTACACGAGCGATATCAGGGACCTCATGGATTAGTTGCAGGTATGACAGGTTCAGGAAAGAGTGAGTTTATCATCACATTTATACTTTCTTTGGCAGTGAACTATCATCCTGATGAGGTAGCCTTTATCTTGATAGATTACAAGGGCGGAGGTTTGACAGGAGCATTTGAATATAAGGATAAAGGTATAGTATTGCCTCATTTGACCGGAACAATAACTAACCTTGACGGAGCAGCTATAAAGAGATCACTTATATCCATACAAAGCGAACTTAGAAGGCGTCAGGCTATATTCAACGAAGCAAGAAAAATATCTAATGAAGGAACGATGGATATCTACAGATATCAGAAATTGTATCGTGAAAAGATTGTATCTGAGCCGGTACCACATCTGTTTATAATATCGGATGAGTTTGCGGAGTTAAAAGCACAACAACCAGAATTTATGGAACAATTAATATCAACTGCAAGAATTGGTCGTTCACTTGGTGTGCATCTAATATTGGCTACTCAGAAGCCAAATGGCGTAGTTGACGATCAGATATGGAGTAACACAAGATTCAGAGTATGTTTGAAAGTATCAGAAAAGGCAGACAGCAATGATATGATAAAGCGCCCTGATGCAGCAGAACTATCCAATACCGGAAGATTCTATCTACAGGTGGGTTTCAATGAGTTATTTGCACTTGGTCAGTCAGCATGGTGTGGTGCACCATATGATGAGAATAAAAAGAATTCGTCAAGAGAAAAAGGCTGTGTAAAGGTGCTTGATCATATAGGCAGAGTAGTAAAAGAAGGAAAACCAGCAAAGAAGGACGATAACAGTGAAAAGCAGCCAAAGCAGATAGTTGCTGTAGTAAAATATCTTTCTGAACTTGCAAAGGAAGAGAATATTAGTGTCAGACAACTGTGGCTTGACCCGATACCTGATAAAGTTTGGATTTCACAGTTGATTGAAAAATACGATTATAAAGATAAGGATGAATATATAATCGAGCCTGTAATCGGAGAACTTGATGATCCATCTAATCAGGCACAGAAAATCCTGACATTGCCAATCAGTACACTGGGCAATGTGATCATATACGGAGTGGCAGGATCGGGAAAAATGACATTCCTGACAACAATGCTTTGCGAACTTATAAGAACTCGAAGTGCCAAAAACATAAATATATATGCATTGGATTTTGGAGCAGAGACATTAAAGGTGTTTGAAAAGGCACCACAGGTCGGAGGAGTAGTACTGTCAAATGAATATGAGAGAATAATAAATCTTTTAAAGATGCTAAAATCTGAGATGGAAAATCGCAAGAGACTCTTTAGTGAATTTGGCGGTGATTATAAGTCATATGTTGTTAATTCCGGAAAAACAGTACCAAATATTCTATTAGTCATAAATAACTTTACTGCATTTAATGAGATGTATGAAGAGTGTATAGATGTATTGGCATTGCTATCAAGGGAGGGCATAAAATACGGAATATATCTAGTCATAACATCAAATAATGCCAATTCAGTGAGATATAGAATAGCACAGAATTTTAAGCAGATATATGCATTGCAGCTCAATGATAAAACAGACTATACAACAGTATTTAGTGGAGGTGTTGATGGAATATATCCATCCAATATCAAGGGCAGAGGCATAGTGAAGAATGATCATACTTACGAATTCCAAACTGCATATATCAGTGAAGAAGGTAATATAAGAGAATCTATAATCAGACTTTGTGAAGATGCAAAGAAACGCGATAATTATAGCGCATCTGAAATACCTGTACTTCCACGATATGTTAACAGAGAATTTTTCACTAATGACGTATTCACACTTGAAAATGTACCAATAGGTGTTGAGAGTAAAACCCTTCATGCAGTTCGTATAAACCTTTTATCGAGCTTGGTAAGTTTTGTAGCAGCACAAGATGCAGAAAAGACATCAGCATTTGCACAGGGACTTGCAGAAATACTCTCTTATAGACAATATAAGGTAAAGGTACTTGATGTCAATAAGAGTTTTGCGGCAGATGATAAAAAACAATACGATTATTGCGAATCAACCGATGCAGAAAAATATATAGTTGATTTCTATAATGAAATGGTTAACAGATTCAAGAAATATAAGACAAGTAATAATCTTGATGACGCAGAAAATGTTGTATATATCATTAATTCGCTTGATGCCATGAAATCAATTGTTTCTGACGATGCGTTTGATAAATTCAATGTTACACTTGAAAAAATAAGTGAGAAGCAAAAAGCAAGCGTAATCCTGTGTGATAGTAGTATGGCATTCAATAAGTTTTCCGGAGTAAAGTGGTTTAGAACATATTCAGAAAGTGGTCAGGGCGTATGGATTGGAGATGGTGTATCAACTCAATATGTGCTTAAAATTGGCAAGGTAACATCTGCATTGTATCAAGAGGTAGCAGATGGATTTGGATACTATATCAATAAGGGACGAATAAGTTCGATAAAAGTACTCACCAGTGACTATATCAGGGAGGAAGAGTAAGATGGAAGACATCTTGATAGAGGTGTATTTGCCTGTAACCGGAAAAACATATGATATTTTGGTACCAAGAAAAAGTAGAATGTATGAAGTAACAACTCTTGTTTCTGCAGCGTTATCAGAATTATCAGAAGGAATATACCTCCCTTCAAAAGACGCAGTATTGTGCGACCGGGATACAGGTCATGTTTTTAATATTAACCTATCAGTTGAAGAGCTTAAGTTAAGGAACGGCTCAAAATTGATGTTAATATAAATATTAAATCGGAAAGGAGAAAGAACATGGGAATGGGTAAGATCGTAGTTTCCACAGAGCAGCTTATGACAGCATCAAGAGATGTAAATGACAAAGCATCTGAATACAAGAGCGAATATGATAAATTGTACAATCTTGTAACAGAACTTCAGAATGTATGGTCAGGAATTGATAATGTGGCATATACAAATCAGATCAATGAATTCCGTAATGATTTTGAAATCATGAGGAATCTTATGGTTGAATATGCAACATTTTTAAGTGATTCAGCAAATAAGTACAGGGAAACACAAAGCGAAATCGAAGCAAAAGCGAAATCATTGTCGACGGGTGTGTAGTTTTCAGAAAGGAGATTAGAAATGGCAGATATCAAAATTACTTTTGATGAAGTAAAGCGTAAAGCGGGGGAAATCCATGCTTGTAACGAGAATCTTAAGGAGGACTTGCAGGTAATTCGCAACACAATCACAAGCCTTGAGGCTGAGTGGGAGTCAGATTCATCCGCAACAATCAGAAGTAAGATAGAAGGTATGAGTTCTAAATTTCAGAATTATTATGACATAATAGAATCATACGTTCAATTCTTGAATGATACCGCAAATTCTTATGAGCAGACGGAATCAGTAATCAACACAAATGCAGCAGCATTTGAATAAGTAAAAACGTTGGTGTGTCACAAAGCACACCAACGAAAAAATTAAAGTAGGAGATCATAATGGCAATAGGAAAAATCAGAGTGAATTCAGAAGCATTGAAAGCGGCTTCTAAGACAGTAGGAGAATTCACAAAAAAATATCATGATGATTATACAACAGTCTTTAATCTTGTTCATTCAATAGCAGATAGTGACTATTGGGCAGGAAAGGATCATCAGGCATTTGTTGAGCAAATCGAACAGTTTAGAGATGATTTTGATAATTTAGAAGCAGAGATGGCACATTATTCTGAACATCTTCAAAAGAGTGCCAGAGCCTACGAATTGGCACAAAGTAATGTAACGGGTGATGTGAGCAAAAAACTTAGTACAGGTATATAAAGTTAGAGGATACAATGAGTAACATAGTTGTTGTCAGGAAGCGACATAATACATATGTTGATGTAAAGTTAATAAAAAGCGAAATTATAAACAAAAGAGAACTTGATATTCTCTCAAATAAAATCTATGATGATTTCTTACCTGTAGTACGAACGAAGAAAAGTAATACAGAATTAAGATATGATGTAACCGGGTTGGTTGTTTTAAGTGAATACCTGAAAAAAGTCCTGAATAAATCAGGCTTCATTCAGATGTGTCTATCGATAGTAGACACGATTAATACAACCCCTGGAAAAACTATGTATACTAAAAAGATAGTAATGGATATAAACAGAATATATGTTAATCCCAATACTCGTCAGTTAAAGTTTTTGTATCTGCCAATCACTAACTATATGGCAGTACTTGACTTAGGAGCATTTTTTTCAAAACTGCCTTATGAGACAATATATAATCAGCATGAGGATTGCAGTTATGTGAAGGAGTACATCAAGTATTTCAAAGAAACAGTCACTTTTTCATTGTTTGAGTTTGAAAGTATGTTAAACAGAATGAAAAATGAAGAAGATAAAAAACCGGTAGTTGCCCATACATCCAAGGTCTTAGATCAAAACGACAATGAAAATATCAGATTTTTTAGTAGAACAGATAAACCAGCTCAATCCGAAGAAGATGAGGAAGAGGGGACTGTATTGTTAGGTAATGAAGAAGGAACAATCGCATTATCGGAAGAAAAATGCGAGAATATCGTCTATCCTAAACTAAAGAGAAAATCAACAGGAAAAACCATTGAACTAAAAAAATCAGAATTCATAATCGGAAAAAGTAAAGTGGCAGATTATACAGTTGATAAGAATACATCAATAAGTAGAACCCATGTGAAGATAATAGTCAGAGATAATCGCTATTATGTAATGGATATGGAATCAACCAATGGAACATATATAGATAACAAAAGGCTTGAAGCCAATATAGAAACAGAAATCAATCCGGGTCAGATACTAAAATTAGCAGATGAAGAATTTGAATTCGGAATATAAAAGAGGCCAATGATGAAATATTTGATTGGGGCAAAAACAGATATAGGAATAAAACGAAAAACCAATCAAGATGCACTCAGTGTAAAGATTGCAAGATGCAGTAATGAAGAGGTAGCATTTGCGGTTTTGTGTGACGGAATGGGTGGATTGGA
Source organism: Eubacterium sp. (assembly GCA_003520145.1). Classification (GTDB taxonomy): domain Bacteria; phylum Bacillota; class Clostridia; order Lachnospirales; family Lachnospiraceae; genus UBA9775. Next base: position 14,251 of record DOVJ01000137.1, on the reverse strand, counting down.
ATGTGGCGAAATCGCAAGTACAACAGTAATCAATCGGATGTCTGAGTGGTTTTTAAAGGAATATCCAGAAATAATTGATAAGAATAATTCCTGGTATTTGGTAAGAGACAATTGGGATAGACTTCTAAAGGAATTGAATCGCAAATTGGTCATGTATGGCGAAAATGGCAACGAGAAGATGGGAACCACCTGCGTAGCAGTATTGATAAAGAATGAAGAATATCTTATTGCCAATGTTGGCGATTCAAGAGCATATCTGATAAATAATAATATCCAGCAATTAACTCATGATCAATCCTTGATTGCAAGAGAAATAGCAGCAGGAAGAATGACTGCAGAGGCAGCAAAAACAGATTCAAGGAAAAATGTATTGCTTCAATGCATAGGAGCGAATAACAGTATAAGCCCTGAATATGTAAAGGGAAAACTGCAGAACTCGGATATAATACTACTTTGTTCAGATGGCTTTGTACATGAGATAACCGATGAAGAAATAGCGAGACATCTTCAAAATACTGCATTGATCAGTAAAGAAAAGATTAACGACAGACTCCAAGATCTGATTAATCTCAATAAAGAAAGAAATGAAAAGGATAATATATCAGCTTTGGCAATAAAGCTTATATGAGGAGCATATGGCAACCCGTGGAGAAATAATAGATAACAAATACGAAATATTCCGCGAGATTGGAAGAGGCGGAATGTCTGTTGTATATCTTGCGATGGACAAACGACTCAATAAACAGTGGGCAGTTAAAGAAATCAGAAAACTTGCCAATGATGCAAAAAATACGGTTGTGATTCAAAGCTTACTTGCAGAAGCCAACCTTATGAAAAGGCTTGATCATCCAGCTCTTCCAAGAATCGTAGATATCATAGATAATGGAAAAACCATATATGTAGTAATGGATTATATAGAAGGTGAGTCATTGGATAAGATTTTGAAGGTCAATGGTGCACAATCTCAAGAAGTAGTCATAGATTGGGCAAAACAGTTATGCGCGGCCCTATTATATCTACATTCACAAAATCCACCGATAATATATCGCGATATGAAGCCTGCCAACATAATGCTAAAACCTGAAGGCGGACTAAAACTCATAGATTTTGGAATAGCAAGAGAGTATAAGATACAAAACACATCTGATACAGTAAATCTTGGAACAAAAGGATATGCGGCACCTGAACAATTCGGCAAGATGGGACAGACAGATGCAAGGACAGATATATATGGACTAGGAGTAACCTTGTACCATCTAGTAACAGGTCAGGATCCATGTGAGCCGCCATACGAGATATTGCCAATAAGGCAGTGGAATCCTGCATTGTCATCTGGACTTGAAGCAATTATTCAAAAGTGTACACAGATAAATCCTGATGACAGATATCAAAGCTGTGATGAGTTGATGTATGCTTTGGAACATTATGCGAAGATGGATAATGTGTATAGGAAGGCTCAGAAGAAAAAACTAGCTTCCTTTGTAGCAACTGCAAGTATAACGGTTACAAGTCTTGTATTGGGTGTACTTTTTAATGTGATGTCAGTCAATGAAAATAAAAAGAATTACACAAAGATGATATCCATAAGTACCTCAACCAATTACACAGAGAAGGTCAATGTCTATTGCGAAGCAATAAAACTATATCCATACAGAACAGAAGCCTATATAAAGCTATTGGATGCCTATTCAGATAATGGCACCTTCAATGAAGAACAGAGTAAGCAGATAATGAGCTACTACAATGATGCCTTCAGTGTAAACAATGAGTCTGAGTATGACAAAACGGGACTAGATGTAGCAAAGCTTAATTACGAATTGGGAATAACATACTTTTATCTGTATGATGAAGAAAAATCGTCAATGAAGGCCAGAACCTTGAAAGCAGAGCCGTTCTTCGCACACATTGTAGAAAATGCACCAAATACCTATGAGAATAAGGCCCTGGCAAACAGCTACTATTCAATATGTGAATTCTATAAGGAGTATGTTGCCAACAATAGAAATACAAAGGAACCCAATAAGGAGACCTATGTTAACCTTTTGAATTCTTTAAAAGTATGTATTGATGACATAGACCAATATGATTATCCTGATATACTCTACATAAAACTGACGGTATATGAAGCAATAACAGATCTGCTTCACAATCAAAGAAGAAGTCTTTGTGTAACGGGAATAGAGTATAAACAGTTAGAAACATTCATTACAGAAGTATACTCAAGGGCAGAGAAAATAGTAGTAACACAGGAGAAGTCAAACAATAAAAAGTCATATATTCTTGAACATAAAAAGGAATATCTGGATGATATTGAGAATGTATATCTGAAGGAGGGGCAAGAGTAATGGCCAAAACATATATGATAATATCAATCGCTAGTTTCATCACCGCAGGAATATTCTTTATCATATCGGTTGGATTGTTCTTCGCACTTAAGATTAATAAAGTAATAGATTTTCTAAGTGGTAAAGAAGCCAAGCGAAATATGGAACGAATCAGACAAGAGGCAAAAGTTAAAAAGCATGAGTCTGTCAAAGTAGAGAATATCGAGTATTCAAAAGCCGATGTCAGTACCTATAACGAAACAGTGACAGACAAGTTATCGGAAGAAAGAGAAACTGAGATATTTGAAGATGTAGCAACAACACTATTATCAGATGAAGAAGAACAAACATCACTTCTAAATAGTAAGATGGAAATACTGGATGAAATAACGCTAGGTTGTGTGAATATAGATTTCTTAGCACGCTAAGATTTCTATACGCGCGTTCCTTATCTATTAGATAAGTGAGGTAAATACTCATTGAAGAAAGGAATGGAAGATAAATGTCAAATAAGAAGAAATTAATAGGAGTGATATTAGGAGCGTTGGCTCTTATGATCATATGTGTCATAGGCATATCCTCTTGTTCAAAAAAAAAGGAAAGTTCAAAGGAAACTACTTCAGTTGTTAAATTAACAGAATTGACAACAAGGGAAAAAGAAACAAGTTTAAAAGCAAAGGAAACAGAATCATCGACAGAACAAAAGACTGAGCCTGTAACCGAAGTACAGTCAGAACCAGTAACAGAGCCACAGACTGAGCCTGTAACCGAACCGATAACAGAACCACAGACAGAGCCGATAACTGAACCTCCAACACAAGCCCCAACACAAGCCCCAACTGAAGCTCAAACTGAAGCTCCAACCGAGGCTCCAACTGAAGCCCCAACACAAGCTAAGAAAGGCTGGGGTGGAACGATATATGAGGAGTTGGTAGGGTATAGACCTGATGGGACTTTGAGAACGATTCCTAAAACTGATACAGAGATGGGAGATGGATTTATTAGATTTACATCGTCTCGTTTTGAAACGTATCTTTTCCACAACGAAGTAGCAATGGGAATAAGCAAACCAGAAGATATAGTAGCAATATACGGTGAACCGAGGTTGGTATATGTAATTCAGCCTACAGAAAGAAATCCGTATACAGATACAGTTTATAGATATAGATATGGCCATTATACAGATAACTTAGATGAACAGATTTATATAGAATTTTTATTTACAAAAGAAGAAAATGGAACTTTATCAATGATATTAGCCGGCGGGAAAACTATGCTTGAGGAAGATTGGAAGTATGGCATAACCGGCGACGATTGGAGGTAACTAATGTGAAGATAAAAGTAAAAAGATTTTTAGCATTGGTGCTTTGTGTGGCGCTTATTCTTGTAAATACGCCACTTACTAAGATATATGGTGCTGAGAAAATAAAATATACAATTACATCAGATAAGGTTGTATATGACAGTACTAATCTTACAGTAAAAGCTTCCTACTATGGGGATGATATAAGCTTTACTATTGTTCCACAGAGTATAGCAGTGGGAAATGTTACTTTTACAACTAATGATGAAAACATAACTGTAACTAATAAAGGCGTAGTTACAATAACAGATATGGGTATTTATGATATAGACATAACACCTAAAAGTGGTTATACATCAACGTATACAGCAACCACATGTACAGTAGAAGTTGTTAAGCTTGAACCACAAGTTATCTTTCTTGCAGATGATTCTAATAGTTGTGTATATGATGAAAAGACAGGAATGGTTACAGGAACTGTGGAATAGATGGAGTTTGCGTATGCAATAGGTTAAAACATAGTGAGTGAAATATCACCCAATATAGCATAAGCAACCTACAGGATTTATACAACCTCGATAAAAATATATATTAAGAATTAAGGAGACCATCATGAATAAGAAACTTATAGGCATAGCAAGTGGATGCTTGCTAATACTGATCATATGCATTATAAGCATATCCTCATGTTCAAAGAAAAACAAAGAACAATCAAAAGAAACTACAACCAAAGCAACTATTGATGTAACAACAGAAACTAAGACAGAAACCAAAACAGAAGCTAAAACAGAGCCTAAGACAGAGAAGGTAACTGAAAAACAAACTGAACCTCAGACAGAGCCAGTTACAGAAGCTCCAACCGAGCCTCAGACCGAACCAGTTACGCAAGCACCAACTGTAGCTCCTACCGAGGCACCAACCGAGGCACCAACACAGGCTCCAACGCAAGCTCCGACACAGGCACCAACTGAAGCTCCAACCGAGGCTCCAACTGAAGCTCCGACACAAGCTAAGAAAGGCTGGGGGGGAACGATATATGAGGAGCTGGTAGCATATGGACTAAGTGGTTCAACATTTAATTTGCCCAAAACGGATTCAGAACTGGGAGATGCTATAGTTAAGCTTATGACAAGTAAGATGGAAACCTACGTCTTCCATAACGAAGTAGCAATGGGAATAAGCAAACCAGAAGATATAGTAGCAATATACGGAGAACCGAGGTTGGTATATATTGATGAAACAACTGCTAAAGAAGGATATACTTGGTTAGTTTATAGATACAGATATGGTCATTATACAGATAACCTTGATGAGCAGATATATATTGAGTTTGCATTTAAAAGAGAGAATGACAATAAACTTGGTACGGTATTAGCCGGTGGAAAAACGTGCTTGTTAGAAGAGGATGAAAAACGTGGTGTTGTAGGAGACGAATGGAGGTAACTAAAGTGAAGATAAAAGGAAAAAGATTTTTGGCATTGGTGCTTTGTGTGGCGCTTATTCTTGTAAATACGCCACTTACTAAGATATATGGCGCTGAGAAAATAAAATATACAATTACATCAGATAAGGTTGTATATGACAGTACTAATCTTACAGTAAAAGCTTCCTACTATGGTGATGATATAAGCTTTACTATTGTTCCACAGAGTATAGCAGTGGGAAATGTTACTTTTACAACTAATGATGAAAACATAACTGTAACTAATAAAGGCGTAGTTACAATAAAAGATATAGGAATTTATGATATAGCCATAACACCTAAAAGTGGTTATACATCAACGTATACAGCAACTACATGTACAGTGGAAGTTGTTAAGCTAGAACCACAAGTTATCTTTCTTGCAGATGATTCTAATAGTTGTGTCTATGATGAAAAGACAGGAATAGTTACAGGAACTGGTACGCTTCCATATGTTCTTAAGTATGAGGTTAAAGATCCCGTCAATGCAAAAGAATTAAACACATCACTTTATTCTATAAGTTTTGCAAATAGCAGTACAACAGAAACATATAAGCCTACTGTAAATACATCAACTAAGACTGTAAGTTTTTCAAAGATAGGTGATTTTACATATGCTATAAAAGCAAAGACAAGTAGTGTTTCTAGTACACTTTTTGAAGACGTGAATGGGGAAATCAAAGTAAAAGGCACACCGATAAGTTTTGACGGGATTATAGCAAAAGAAAGTAAGAATGCAACATATTCAGAAAAAGATGGCATTATATTTTCATATAAAATTGGTCAAACATCTTATTATGCTAAGCTTTCTGTATCTCCAGCTGATGATTATGAATTAAGCTATGAAACGAGACCAGATGCATCTTATTTTGAGCTTGATGCAAAGAACCTGATAATAAAGTATTCACTTAATGAAGAATTACGACCTGAAGTATGGACGTTGATTATTACAAGTAAGACAACAGGCGAGGAACTAAAAGTCCCTGTAAGTTTTAAAGGTGAAGCTAGAAAATCCTATGTAGATATTTATGACGGAGATGAGAAAATAGAAGCAGACGACAATGGAGATATACACCTTGATCTGTATACCTACGGAATTTTAAGACAAGCAAAAGTTAAAGGTTTTGTAGATGCTTCCGAAGTGGAAATGCTTAACACTGAGACACCTTATACATTTTCTTCAGATGATTTTACTACTATTAAAGTTGAAAGCGATGGAACATTAACACTTCTGCAAATCGGAGAGACTAATATTACAGCAACAGGAAAATCAGACGTTTCATATTTTAGTTTCAAAGGTGAGCCCAAGATGGTATATGTTGATAGGATGCCAGTAACACTAAAACCAGAGTATGAAAGATATGAGATTGAGGAAACAGATAGAGAAGATGGAAAACTCTATATAGATAAGAATCTTAATCTTAAGATGGTAGATAAGAATGGCAATGAGATATACGAATCCTTTACATACAACCTTAGCTTTGAAGATAATTCTATAAAAGTTGAAAGAGATGAAAAAGGATACTACATCAGTAATCTTGACGATCTCGTAAGACTTGAAGATTATATAGTAAATGTAAGTTTTGCAGGCTCTGATTGTATGGTTGGAGATTTTGATGTATTCACACAAGGTTCAGAATGTGGAAGGTTTAAACTCTATGTAAAAGGCGTACAGGAACATACAGACTACAACGTAAGTACTTTATATGATGCACTTGATGGCATATATAAGTGGAGTAGAAGTAATAATGTATTAATTACTATACCTGAAGAGTCAGGACTTGGAGATTTATACGAAAATGTTTTAGCTGAAACATCTTTTTCCCAACTCCTCCTCACCACCCCATCTGACGACAGAATAAGAGAGCATAAGTTTTGGTATGATGGTGAATTTAAAACAGATTCCTTCCGCCTCTACTACGGAATAGATACTCTTTTCCCTTCTGTTAGCGCAGTATCTATCACTGGTGCAACCGGGAAAGATATCAAAGTTGATTCAGAAGGCATATGCACTAACGATGAAGGCGTTGTTATTAAATTTAAAGTAACAGATGAAAACATATACCAAGGTATAATTGAAAAGCTGGAAGATGATGGAAGCTTTACGAAGGTTGCAGAACTTACTCCGGATGAAGATGGCTTTGTAGAGTTTAGAATTAATTCAACTGATGATTATAACGGAGCTAAGTTATACATATCAGGTATAGATAAAGCAGGAAATCAGGGATATTCAGGCGATGAAAACGGCGCAGGTATTGAGCGCATAAGCCTTGTAGAAGCAATTAAGAATGCGACAGGGGCAAACTTTGAAATATCAGAAGAAGCACTTGTTATGGAAGGCAATGTACCAACAGTAATTATTAATGTCGATGAAGATGTTGATGGCTTGAATAAGTACGAGACTTCAAACTACACCTATTATAACCTTGATACAACCATGGAGATCATCTTAAACGATGATAATTCTGGTATTGACATGGAAAAGTCGGTGGTAAAGATCAATGGTGATAATAAAATTTCCACCTTCCAAAAGATAAATAAGAATGAGTACAGGCTTTCTCTTTCAAACCTGAAGCCTAAGACTTTGGTATCCGTAACAGCATTATATGACAATGCAGGTAACTATGGTAATACAGCAAGTGCCAACATCTGCATAGATACAGAGGCTCCTGTTGTTTCTAATGGCACAATAACCACATCAGGCACGACAAAGGTTATTGATGATGTAATGTATTGCAACAACGAAGTTACAATCGGTATGGATGTTACTGATAGCGGAAGTGGTATAAAGAGTGCAGCTCTTGTAATCACCAATGGTGAAGAAAGACATGTAATAATAGCGGATATAAAAGGTGATAGATATTCCTATACATTGCCTCTTAATACAGAAGGTAAGATAACACTTGAAGTGGAAGACAATGTTGGAAACAATCATACCTATGCTTTGACAGAATGTGGAAATATTGCTTCATCTAACATATGTATTGAGAATACAGCTCCTAAAGCAACAATAACCATTGAATCAGATGAGGAGGAAAAGATATGGTATAATGCATCAGATGAAGTGATTGTGAAGATTACCTATGAAGATTTGGGAGCAGTTCAATCAGGTATTGATGAGAAAAGTTGCGAGATAAAGATTAACGGCAGGGTATTTGGATGTGATTCTTTGCAGAACACAGGTGGCAAGTACACATATACATTTGCCTTTGATAAAGATATTATTAATGGATATAAAAATTCTACAGACAGCAGGTATAACATTGTTACATCCATTAAGGATAAAGTTGGCAATAAGTCAGTAGAAGAAGTTAAGATTGTAGCGATAGATATAGAAGCTGCGGAGATTATTTCGATTGACGTAAAGGATTCTTTAGAGAAAAATTCTGTATATACAGATGATGCCGGGTATTTTCATAATAAGCCTGTGATGATAACTATTGCAGCGGATGATAAGGATTACGGTTCAGGACTTAGTAAAGCAATACTTAAAGTCGGCGAAAAAGAATACGAAGGAAAACTTGATAAGGGTAACTTTGTATTTGAGATTGCGGATATGAATCTTGAGGGAGACATATTTGTCAATGTGATCGATGTTGCAGGCAATTGTACTGGTTATATAAGTCCAAAGTCTTTTATGAAGAAGGCAGTAACTAAACTCGTCCTTGAAAACAAGCCAATAGAAAGCACCATAGTAGCAGCAAGACAGCCTGATGCCAATAACAAATGGTATAACAAGGAAGTTTACTATGACATAACATTTGTTGATCCTAAGGTAAGTTCGGGAATTAGGAAGATTGAAGTGTATGTCAATGGCAAAATCTATACAACTATAACAGGCAAAGGCAATGAAAAGATCACTGAAAAGACCAGGGTAATACTTGATCAGAAGTGGATTGATGATGTTATCAATGATAAGGGTTCTTATGAAATAAAGCTTATAATGGAGGATTGTGCCGGCAATAAATCTGAGGCTGGTAAGATAACATACATAGATACGGTAGTCCCTGTACTTAGTGAGATAACAGGAGTTACAAGAGGCAGTGACATAAGAGGAATGGCTACGTTAACATTTGCTGCCCTAGAAAAGCACTTCTATGAGAATGGCAATAAGATAACTATAACAGTTGACAGAGAACTGGATGGCAATAAAGAATTGTATTCGATAGATGACTTTGCCATGACTAAGGCATCAGATAGCACTCAGAGAAACTTTACTAATGATGGACACTACAAAGTAACGATTTCCTATGTGGATGCGGCAGGCAATGAGGCGGTGAAGCGCGAGACAGAATTTATCGTAGATAATACCGCTCCGCAGATTGCATTAAGTGGAATTGATAATAATTCCTACAACCAAGGCGCATTAAACTTAAATGTAAATGTAGTGGAAAGTAATTATGACAGAAATATTGTGCGAGTTGAAGCAACTCGTGAATTAAACGGAAATACCTGGAATGTTCCACTTCAAAGATTTGAGGCAACGGCAAAGAACAGTAATCAGACATATGGCTTTACCGATGAAGGTACATATACAGTCATAGTCACATCGACAGATCCTGCCGGCAATGAAGCGCAGCCACAGACCATAAGTTTTACAATCGACAATACTAATCCTAAGATAACTGTCAGTGGAATAGAAGATGGCAAGGCTTATAGGGAGGAGGTAATTCCAAGCATTGAACTTGAAGATAATTACTTTAGTAATTACAGTGTACAACTTGTAAAGAATGGTATTGTATATGATCCTAAGACCAACAAAATCTATTCAAGTATTAAAGAAGATGTAACGGATAAGTATCTAAAGCCAATCAATACCGGAAAAAATGGTGGCGTGGAGAGATTTGATACATTTGCCAAAGCAGTGGAAAATGAAGGGATCTATACACTTACAGTAGTGGCAACAGACCTTTCCGGAAGAAGCACAAGCAAGGAAGTAAACTTCACTGTAAACAGATATGGTTCGATCTTCGTGTATAACGAGCCGTTA
>DOVJ01000137.1:0-4132 GCA_003520145.1 Eubacterium sp. | reverse complement strand
AAACGAGCCGTTAATAAATACTATTCAGGGCTTTGTGCAGTCGGTGGATGAGGACTTTGAAATCATTGAATATAACTCAAGCAAACGTGATGATTCCAACGTGAGATTAAACATCTATCTTGACAGTTCAGATATGCCGGAAATCAGTTATAAACTGACTCCTGAGATACTTGAAGAAAACACAGTGTCAGGTGAAGGTTGGTATAAGTACAGATATGTTATAGCAAAGGAGAACTTTAAGAAAGACGGAGTATATAACATAAACTTAACCACAAGAGATGAAGCTGGAAATGTCTGCCTCAATGACAGATATGCGCATATGGATATAGAGTTTAGAGTCGATGCAACAAAACCTGAGTTATCAAGTGTATTGGGACTTAATAAAACAATCTACAATGCGGAGAATGTAAAAATAACCTATAAAATCTTTGATTTCATCGGATTGAAATCTGTGAAGGTATATATTGATAAGGCATTGGTTGATGAAGTAGAAGATTTCTATGACATAACATCATATGAAGGCAGTTTCGAAATAAAAGAAGGAACAAATCAGAATATACGATTTATCATAGAAGATATTGCGGGAAACATCACAGATACTGATAAAGATGAGGACTTTAATTCCGCAAAAGTAGCTGAATTCAAGAGAACCGTAACAGTATCAACGAACTTCTTTGTGCGATTTGTTGCAAATAAACCTCTAATGTACGGAAGTATATCAGGAATGGTAGCGATGGTAGCCCTTGGAACTGGAATAGGAATCAAGAGAAGAAGGAGGAAGGTTAAGAATGGATAACATAGATTATGATTATGTTGAGAAGACAACAAAGGCCGCTTCGTCTGATGGAATCGCATTTACAGGAAATATGATGAGCGTAGTACTGGTGGTATCTATGATATTACTCATAGCGTGTTTTGTTATGCTGATAGTAGTTATTGTAAAGCTTAATTCTCTAAGCATAGGCAACAATACAAGCATGCATAGTGTAATAGGAGAACTGTCGCAGAGTGCCGGTTGTGTATTTTGTAAAACCTGTGGAAACCAATATGACGCCAACGAAAAGATGTGTCCTTATTGTAAGACAAAAAATTCGATGTAGGAGTGAAATGAAAAAACAATTATTGAGTATTGCAGGAATAATGCTCATCTTAGTGATGGGCAGTTCCTGCAAGACCAAAAAGATAGAAGAAAAGAATTCATTTACAAGAAGAGAATGGGCAATAATGTTGTCAGAAGCATATGGTATCGACTTTAATTTTGTTGATGATCCCTATTATGAGGATATAGACAAAGATGATCCGCAGTTTGAAATAATACAGGCCCTGTATGAGTATAAAGTGCTTTCACAGAAGACAAGTAAGTTTAAGCCTGATGACACACCAACTCTAGGATTTGTAGTATCGTCAGCGGTATTGGCATCGGGAGTCGATTATAGTATATATGATGTCAATCCTAAAAAGGCATTGTTGAAGTGTGCTAAGGATTTAAATATATATACAGGTGACATATCAGAAACATCATTGACAAAACATGTTTCAAAGCAACAAGCAGAAGAAATTTTAAAGAAGTCAAAAAATGCAAATGTATTTTAGGGTGAAAATCTTTACGGAATATAGTAAAATAGAGGATGGTAAAAATGTTTAGAAAAACAAAAAGAATTATCAGCATGATACTTGTATTGACACTTATGTTGTCAACATTGGCATCATGTAAAAAGTCGGTTGATAAGAAAGAAGAAGGTAACGAAATCGAAAGCGGATTTTCTAGAGGATCGTGGGTTACAATGCTTGCCGAAACCTTCGGCATGGACAAATATGACAATGAAAAGCCGTATTATAACGATGTCAATACCAATAGCCCAATGTTTGCATATGTACAGTCATCATATGAGTGGGGCGTACTCTCGAAGAATTCAAAGGAATTCAAGCCTAATAGCCCGGCAACTTTAGGCTTTGTCGTATCGACAGCAGTCCTTGCAGCTGATTTGGATTATTTAACTTATAGCGGTGACAGTGACAATGAAAAAATTATAAAGTGTGCAGCTGAATGGGGAATCTGTGAAGGAATCACATATGATAAGGAAGTACTGAGCGCCCAGATTGATGAAACAAGTGCTTCGGTTATATTGTTGGCAGCTCAGCAGGCATATATTAATAAGCCATGTGATGAGCATTGTGAAGTGGAACTCAAATCAGATGTAGTAGATCTTCAGATGTCTGATGTAAAGGTTACAAACATTGAAACAGGAGACTGTGTTGTCAGTGGTGACACTGCATCAAAACTTGCTGTAGGAAAAGTGTTTGTAGAACCAGCCTCGCCTGAATTTCCTTGTGGACGTGCTGTGAAGGTAGTCAGCATGACAATTAACGAAGACGGAACATATACTGTTATCACTGAAGAACCTGAGTTAGAAGAAGTATTTGAAAACATAGATATAGAGACTTCAAACATAGGCGAAGTAACACCAGAGATGGTATTCTGTGAAGAAGGCGTTGAACTTGAATCCATATCTTATGTAGATGAACAGCCGATTGCATCACAGGTGGCATATGTAATGCCAAATGCTCAGGCGAAGAAGATGGCGGATGTTTCGTTTGGGGGAAAATGGATATCATTAAAATTTAAGTTTCAGAAAAGCGACGGAAAACCGAAATTAAAAGCAGACTTAAATAAACCTGAATTAGAGGCTGATTTAGAAAATATAAAAGATTTATTTCCTTTTAGATTGCTATCAGGATCTGGGAATATAAAGTTTTATGATGATTCTCTTGAAGAAGAACCACCAACTATTATAATAGAGAAGTATCCAATAAAAGAACCAACTATGAAAGATTTAGAAGGGAAGAATTGGACTTTACTTGGAAGTGATAAGGATATTGCACTGGCTGTTTTAAAAGACCTTCGCTCAAGAGATTATATAGACGAATTTGAAAATGAAGAGCAAAAGTTAAGAAAAAAATATTATGGCGATAATAAAAATAAAGAATTAACCAAAGAAGAAAAAGCAGCATTAGCTAGTGAGATAAAAGAAAAAAGTAATGAAATTCTCAAGGGCTTTAAAACTTTTAAACCTACTTATGATAGATATTCTTATGGTTATGAAATTGGCGGAAGTGTTGAACTTCGTATTAAAGCTAAAATATCAGCAAAAGTATCTTGGGGAAAAATAAAGAAAGTAGTAATTACGCCATTGGCCGAATTAAATACTGAATATAGGATTGAAGGTAAATTTGAAGGGGTAATGGAACTCGCAAAATTTCACATTCCTTTTGGGGCCTCTGGTTTTGAAGTTGTTGGTGCAGTAATAATACAGGTCCAAGCAAATGGGGAAATTGTTGTAAGTTGCCCATTATCAGTTGGATTTGTGTTTGAGTTTAAGGACGGTAAATCAAAAACGACTTATAATCCACCTGCGATTGATCCTAACATTGATTGTCAGGCAGAGGTGTATTTGGGAGCTGGTATATGTTGCACACCGAGGGTTTTGGGGTTGAAAATTGTTGATATCTCACTAACTGGTGGCATTAAGATGAATATTGATGCTAAATTTCAATTGAAGTATGATATTGATACGAATTCGGAAGATGGTATGGCAGTTGACGCAATATTAGATGTTGCAATAAAAAGCTCGGTAACTGGACCGATTATCAGATTTGAATTTGGTGGAAAAAATACTGTTTTGGGAAAACTAAAAATTAAAGGAAAGTTTGATATTGATGAGTATGCTAAAGACTTAGGCTCGATTAAAGTCAATTTTCCTGAAAAGAAAATTTTCACATTTTATTTTGATGATGATGTAGATGAGGAAAAGTCATCAAATATTTCTGAAAAGCAAAATGAAACGGTTAATTATTATAACATTGATCAATATTTGATTAATATGAATGTTGGTGAGAAATATGAAATAAATCGAGAGTCAATATCTAATGGGTATGTCAATAAAGCCATATTATTTGATAATTCTAATAAAGATGTTGTAACAGTTGATAGTAAAGGTTGTATTGTTGCAATTAAAGAAGGAGATGCTGTTATAACAATTATATGCGATGAAGAAGTTATTGGATCAATAAAAATTCATGTTTTATAGGGCCTTGGTAGGAGTGTTACAAATATGTTATTAAAAGTTGCTAA
>DOVJ01000128.1 GCA_003520145.1 Eubacterium sp. | reverse complement strand
CCGGATATTCCGGCTATGGTTGATTTCTTCGAAGAGATGCCTGAATATGATGTTGAGATGTTCGTTCACAAGAAGATGAAGACTACTTTCGAGTCAAGCCTTGAGGTTCTGACAGAAGTTAGACCTATCCTTGAAGCGCAGGATGACTTCTCTGTAGAGAACTTGAATACGGTGATCATGGAATATATTCAGAACAAGGGTATCAAGAACGGACAGGGCTTATGGCCTCTGCGTACTGCTACATCAGGTAAGCAGAATACTCCTTGCGGAGCTTATGAGATCATGCACATAATCGGTAAGAATGAGACTCTTAAGAGAATAGACATATCTATAGATATGCTTAAAAAGGCTATTGGATGAGTACATTCGATAATTCACAATCAGAAGCAATAAGACACTTTACGGGACCGGCGCTTATATTGTCCGGTCCTGGAAGTGGTAAAACTACAGTTATCACAAACAGAATCTATAATCTTATTCATGAATATCATGTATCACCAGAAGAAATCCTGGTCGTTACTTTCACAAGAGCGGCAGCCAGAGAGATGAAAGAGCGTTTTCTAAAGCTTAGCGGTGATGAGAAATCCTATGTGAGCTTTGGAACATTTCACAGTATATTCTTCATGTTCCTTAAGAACGCCTATAATTACGGCAAGGAAAATATAATAAGTGAATCGGAGAAGTACGATATTATCACAGATCTTCTTGTTTATCATCAGATAGAGGAGAATTCTGATGTTGTTAATAAGGTCGTATCCGAGATATCTTTTGTCAAGAGTGATTTTATAGATATCGATAAGTATTATTCTAAGAATCTCGGAGATGAGATATTCAGGGATATCTACAAGTCTTATAACAGGATTCTCATAGATCGTAACAAACTCGACTTTGATGATATGCTCAGCCTTACATATGAGCTTCTTACGAAGCGCGAGGATATACTTAATTCCTATAGAAGGCGCTTTAAGTACATACTTGTGGATGAGTTTCAGGATATTAATAATCTTCAGTATGAGATAGTTAAGCTTCTTGCCGCACCTTCTGATAATCTGTTTGTTGTAGGCGATGATGATCAGAGTATATATGCTTTCAGAGGTGCTAAGCCTTACCTTATGAAGCGGTTTGCCAAGGACTATCCGAAGGCAAAGACTATGATTCTTGATCATAATTATAGATCAACGGACGAAATCATATATTATGCTTCGACTCTGATTGGTAACAACAAGGACCGATTCAGTAAGAAACTTAAGGGGGCAAGGCATGCCCATGGACAGCTCTTTATCAACGAGTATCGCAACATTCCTTCGGAAAATGACGGAATCATAGAGAGCATAAGAAATAATATCCAGAATGGTTACAGCTATAAGGATATCGCCATACTCTACAGGACTAATCAGATTCCTCTTTTGCTCATACAGAAGCTCATGGAATACAATATCCCTTTTACTGCAAGAGATAATATCAACAATATCTACGATCACTTTATATTCAAGGATATCAAAGCTTATATCGATATATCGAGAGGCAGTCATGAGAGAAAAGACTATCTGAGAGTGATCAATAAGCCTCTTCGCTATGTAAGAAGAGACTGTTTTGTAAGTGAAAGAGTGAACTTTACATCAGTTATAGCCATGTATAACGATAAGCCTTATATGATAAAGAAACTCGAGCAATTCGAAGATGATATTGAAAATATATCGGATGCCTCACCATTTGCGGCTATTATGTACATAAGAAAGCGCATAGGTTATGATGATTATCTTGCCGAATATGCAAGAGATAAGAATATAGATTATGATTCGCTCTGCGATATTCTTGAACTGATAACAGAAGGTGCAAAACCCTATGAAAGCGCAGAGGAATGGTATGCCTACATAGAAGAATTCAAAGAAACGCTCAAGAAAAAGAGACTTGAAAACTATGAAAAAACAGGTGATCATGATGAAGTAACTCTTATGACTATGCATGGCAGCAAAGGATTAGAATATCCACTTGTGTACATAATCGATGCCAACGAGGGCGTGACACCTCATAAGAAAGCTCTATTGCCGGAAGACATAGAAGAGGAGAGAAGACTTTTTTATGTGGCTATGACAAGAGCAAAGGAATCGCTGTATATAAGTTATACAAAGAGAAGGTTTAATAAGAATGCAGAGGTATCGAGATTTGTGAAGGAAGTATGTAAAAAGGTTTAAAAGCCGTAAAAAATCATTGGGACACGTCAAGATTTCTATGGTTATGCAGGCGGCTGATAATAGATTGTAAAATATAATCACCAGGACACGTGTCGATTTCTATCTTTTCGCAAGTCGCCGATTAGCAAGCGCTCCGCAAAAACTCGCCGCTACCGCGGCTTCGGACAGTTTGCCCGCGCTTGCAGCGAACTTGCAAAAAGATGACGAAATCTCGCGAATCGTCCTGGTGATTATTTTTTACACTTTTCTTGTTGGCTAAAGAACAAATTTTTTGAACTATTCTTGTTCTTTTCCGAATACGCGCGCATCCTTTTTAGTTTGCGAGAGCGGATTATTCCTCATCCTGGTCTGAATAGTAGTCTTCATAATCAAGATCATCTAAGAATTCTTCATATGCATCTGATACTGCATCATATTCATCATCATCTGTGATGTTCTCAAGGACTGGTTCTTCATTCTCTCCAAGGTGGAATCTGTATATATATACCTCTTCACTTTCTTCTTCAAGCGGAAGAAGTACTATATATTCCTTATCATCAACTTCAAGGTAGGTTATGATAGAGCATTCTACCTCTTCGTCATTCTCCATGACGATTGTGATGGTATCAAAATCTTTTTCGTTAACATTATCCATGTATGATAAACCTCCATATTATGTTTTGGGATATTCCCCTGTTTCATAGATTATAATATATTTTTCTTTGTATGTCAAACAGGATGGTATTGTATTTTTGGAAGATTAATGATAGAATTATACTATATATGGTTATGGTTTACCTTGGAGTAGGCTGTACATTTTTTAGAAAAGGGTTTTAGTATGGATAACATAGATAAAAGACTTATCACGCTCTTACAGAAGAATGCGCGTATGTCGCTTAAGAGCCTTGCAGAAGATGTGTTTCTTTCATCGCCTGCAGTTGCAGCTCGTATTGAAAAACTAGAGCGAGAGGGCTATATCGAAGGCTATGAAGTAAAGATCAATCAGCTGGCAATCGGATATCATATCACAGCATTTATCAATTTGGAGGTTGCGCCTAGTCAGAAGAAGGAATTCTATCCTTTCATAAGATCTTGTCCGAATGTTATCGAGTGTAACTGTGTTACAGGACAGTATTCTATGCTTCTTAAAGTGGCATTTGCAAGCACGATTCAGCTTGATATTTTCATAGGACAGCTTCAAAAGTATGGCAGGACGAGTACTCAGATCGTGTTCTCGACGCCTGTTGAGCATCGCGGTATCGATGTGAATGTTGATCCTGTTATGAGTGTAAAGGAAGAACAGTTATGAAGATATATCTGGCTTCCGCTTCGCCTAGAAGAAAAGAGATTCTTTCGATGGCTGGAGTGGATTTTGAAATCATGGTCAGTGATGTGGATGAGAACATCAGTTCAACAAGTGCAGAGGACTTAGTCCTTAAGCTCTCAAAACTGAAGGCTTTGGCTGTGTTTGATAAGCTTTCCGATACAGACACACTTGTTATCGGTGCAGATACAGTGGTGGCGGTTGATGGTAAGGTGTATGGTAAGCCTAAGGATTATGAAGACTTCCATCAGATGATGCTTGATATGTCGGGTAAAGAGCATCAGGTATATACGGGTGTATATATGGCTTATCGAGATAAGGGTGGTAAGCGAGATGATAAGAGTTTTGTCAATATGACTAAGGTTTATGTTGATGAACTTGATGATGAAGATATAAGAGCTTACTGGGAGAGCGGTGAGCCAGTTGATAAAGCTGGCGGTTATGCGATTCAGGGGCGTTTTGCTAAACATATTAAGGCTATAATAGGCGATTATTACAACGTTGTCGGGCTTCCTGTCAATGAGATCTGCCGAGAACTTAAATGGCTACAAAAAAGTTAAAATGATTGAATAATATCTTGCGTTTGCGGCAATAATATGCTATCATATTATTGTGTGTTAGATATTTTGACATAATGATACATGGACTTTTTATGTTCGGAATGGAGAGGTTATGGAGTACGTTGATCAGTACATTGAAAAATTTAAAAAAGTAAAGGCCATCAAGGAAAAATATGGCTTGAATGTGGATGATATCGATGATACCGTGCAGAGCATGAAGGAATATCGTGTTACCACTCCTGTTGTCGGTAATTTTAGTACAGGTAAGAGTTCTCTTATCAATGCTGTTATCGGAAGACCTTTGCTTGGTGTTGAGATAACCCCTGAGACAGCTGTGCCTACAGAGGTTTATTATGGTAATGATAATGTATACCAGTATTCTAAGGCTGGTTGTATCAGACGTAAGATCGAAGATCTTCCTCTTCGTGATCTTACCATCAAGGATACAGATCTGTTAAGAATCGAAGTTAATAACGAATTCCTAAGCGAGATTCCATCGGTTAGTATTGTCGATCTTCCTGGCTTTGATACGAGTATCGAGCTTCATAATAAGGCTATTGATCAGTACTGGCCTAATTCGCTTGCTTATCTTCTTGTTGTTTCTTCTGATGAGCCTGTTTTGAAGGAGAGTATCCTTGACCTCATGAAGGAATTAAAGAGTCATGATATCCCTGTATATGTTGTATTGACTAAGTGTAACCGTCTAAGTGATGAAGAAATCAATGAGTGCGTGGCACTTTTGAAGGAAACTGTGTCTAAGGCCCTTGAGCTCGATGATATACCTGTAGCCTGTGTTGATTCTTATGGCAATGTTAAGGTTGATGAGATCAAGGATATCCTTCGTGAAATCCAGACACAGACAGGCGATATATTCATCAACAAGTACTCAAGACTTCTTGCTATTACTGCAAGATATGCAGAAGTTTATCTTCTTGAGAGAATAGATAAGAGTAAGCTTTCTTCTTCCGAGCTTGAACAGGAGCAGGAGAAGATTCTTAAGAATATCAGAGACCTCGAGGATAAGATTGAAAAAGAAAAGAATATATTCAAGGATCAGGCTGATATCTGTATCAAGGCGATAAGAGAGCGTATTACTAACAATCTTCTTGCTAATCAGACTACTATAAGCGTTATGCTTGAGAACGGCGCTGATATCACAGATAAGATTAATTACATAGTACGTAATGCTGTTACTGTAGGTATAAGAACTGAATTTGAGCCTAAGCTTCAGAAGTATGTTGAGCATATAGCTTCTGCTATTAATGTTGAATTCCCTGAGAATGACGCAACTATGCTCAATATCAAGAATTTCACTAGTGACAATATCGTTACTACTGTTTCAAGAACTGCGCTTCCGGTTGCTCTTGCATCCGTTGGTGCCGTACTTCTTAGTATCCCGGGCGGTATCATAGCTGCCATAGTCGGTGTAGTAGGCGATGTTATTCTTAACGTTAAGAGCTCAGCTAAGAAGAAGCGTGAGATAGATAAGGCTGCAGAGCAGGTTGTAACTACAGTTGCAAAGCAGGCTGCAGATAGTGTTGAGACTGAGATCAGGAATTATATAAAGGGTGTTAATCAGCAGATCGAGAATGATGTTCTTAAGCAGCGCGAAGTTCTTTCTAAGTCACTTGATGATGTCAGAAAGGATCTTGAGTACGAAGAACTCAGCAAGTCATCAGAGATAGATGATCTTACAAGAGATCTTTTGGTTATCCAGTCTATTACAAAATAAAAAAGGAAATTGGGTCAGTTATGAACATTTTTACAAAAACAAGAGAAGACGAGATAGAATTTGGTCGTTTTGAAAGTAAAGTAGATGCTATATATAATAACCTTAAGGAGTTTGACAACCTTGTCGATACTTATGAGATTGCTCTTATCAAGAAGAATTTCCATATCAAGGTTAAGGATTTCTTCCGTGAGGACAGAAAGCTCAATATCGGTATCATAGGTCGTGTTAAGGCTGGTAAGTCTACTTTCCTCAATACACTGCTTTTTGACGGAAGAGCTGTTCTTCCTGCCGCGGTTACACCTAAGACTGCAACTCTTACTAAGATAGAATATTCTGTTGACAACAGAATCGAAGTTGAATATTACACAGATGAAGAGTGGAGAGTTATAGAGCGTAATTCTAAGGTTGATTCTCTTCAGAAGGAATTCATAGTTGCCAAGGAAATCGTAAGACTTATAGCGGATCAGAATCTCAATCCGAGAGATTATGTGGGTAAAGCTAATTATACCGTAAACTTCGAGACTTATGACGACCTTATGGTTAATCTTAATGATTACATAGGTGAGAATGGTAAGTTCACACCTCTTGTTAAGAGTGTAAATGTCTATGTTAACAACAAGGATCTCGAAGGAATCTCGGTTGTTGATACACCGGGTCTTTATGATCCTGTTGTTTCACGTGTTGATAAGACGAGACAGTTTATGGAGATATGTGATGTGGTATTCTTCTTAAGCAAGTCATCAACATTTTTGGATAAGAATGATATCGATCTTATGGCTTCACAGCTTCCTAAGAAGGGTGTTAAGAAGCTCATACTTGTTTGCAGCCGTTTTGATGACGGCTTGAGAGATACTCTCTGGAATCAGGAGACTCTCGAGGCTGCTGTTGAGGATACCAAGAAGAAACTTACTAATTATACAGAAAGTGCTTTCAATAACTATAAGAAGAGCAACTTCTATGTCAATACCGATATTCTTAATGATATCAAGAAACCTATATTTGTATCGTCTATGCTTGACAATATGTCTAAGAAGGATGTGTCTGAATATAATTTCAAAGAGAAGAAGGTATATGACGATCTCTGTGTTAAGGGTGAACTGACCAAGGATATGATGAAGAAGATCGGTAATATCGAAGAGGTCAGAGCCGCTTTCCTTAAGATAATCGATGATAAGGAAGAGATGCTTGAAGATAAATCGAGATCTTTTGTTCCTGTTGCAACAGAGGAACTTGAGGACAGATTGAGAAGACTTGAATCTCTTGCTGAGAAGCGTATCGCACAGCTTTATAATTACGACCGTGAGAAACTCATGGAACAGAAGCGTATCATCACTAACCGCGTTACTGACGTTGAAGGTCGAATCGAAGAGATATTTAACGAGCTTTGCAATGCTATAGAGGTCAATAAATCAGATGCTATCAAGGAGATTAAGATCTATAACAGAGAATATCTTCAGGTATCTGAAAAGGAAGGTATAGAGACTCATACTGAGGTTAGACAGGTATCTACCACTATATGGTTCAAGCCTTCTACATGGGGAACTTCAACCCGTGAGATATACAGTTATGATGAAAAATATAAGTATATCGATATGTTTGATGCGATAGAGAATGTCCGCAATTATCTTGCTGATGGTGTGGAGTGCATAAGTAAGGCTTTTGCTAATTCTATCGATGTATCTAAGTTAAAGTATAAGATTCTTAATACCATCATAGATAATATCGATTCTGGTAATGATGAATATGATGCATCCTACTATAAGCTTCTTGTTGAGAAGACTATACAGAAGATTCGTATTCCGAGTATTTCTTTCCAGTCAAGCAAGTTTGAGAATATGATTTCTTCTCAGTTTAACGGCGAGATAAAGGGTAATTCCATGAAGTCCAGTCTTCGTACAACGCTTTCTGAAACCATATATGCAGTTGGTGAGCAGATGTGCAGTACTCTTGAGACTTCTGTTGAGGAATTCAAGGCGAATATCGAGAATATCAAGAAAGATTTTTTAGAGCAGCTTCTTGGAGATATTAATAACGAACTTGAAACTGTAAGTGAGCAATTTGACAATAAGGAGCAGGAGATAGCAAGATATAACGAACTTATAGATAAGATTCGTCGTCTTGATCTCGAGAGTATATGAAAGATATATACATAAAAGCGTTTTTTGACAATCAGGATAAGCTCTTTGATTTTCCAGTGGCTGAGGATCTTGAAGAGGCGAGGGATTTCCTTGAGAATGATTGCGAAACCTACATCTTTGACAATTTTAAAGAGTTAAAGGAATTTCTTGTAGACGAAGCCGATCTCGAAGGCGATATCACTAAGGACAATGTCCTTAGTGAGGTCTATGAGGTGTTTCTTATGCCTGATGGCAAATATATGTATGTTGGGACATGATTTATGAAAGTTAAAAAGATAATCATAACATCTGTATTGGCTTTTCTTTTGGTGGGACTTATAACATATCTCATTCTCTTTGCCATGACCAAAGCTGACAAGAAATTAAGAGTATTCAGAGATCTGAATGATGAAGACGTATTCCGAATTGAGAGTGAGATATGCTCCAAGTCGGAATTTGTTATGCTTCAAAACAGCAACAAAAAGCTTTATTCAGAGGTTTTCGGTGAGGATTGCCTTACTATGAACATAGGAGGTGTTAATCTTAACGATTACATCAAGGATAAGACTCTTAATCAGCTTGCTTTATATAAGGCAGCAAGGTTATTGGCCAATAAAAAGAAGATATTCTTAAGCGATAAAGAAAAAGACATGATCGAGAAGGATGCCAAAGCATTTGTGAAGAATAATCAGGGCCTGGCATATAGTGGAGTGAAGGCTTATTATGAGGACCTGAAGATATTCGATAAAGTATATGAGACGCTGACAGCTTCTGTTAATTCTGAAATCAGTGTTGATGAGGCCAGAATTATAAGCATTCAGTACATATATGTTCCTAAGTCTGCTGCTGGCGCCTTCGAAAAGATTAATTCTCTTTACTCAAGTGTTACCGATAAAGAGAATCCTGCCAACTTTGAAAAACTTGCGAAGGAAACTAACAATGGCGAATACGCCTGCAAGCTATCAAGAGGTATCACCCAAAAGAGTTTTGAGGATGAGGCTTTCCTTCTTGCTACAGGCGAGATAAGTCCAGTTATAACTACGGATGATGCTTATTATATAGTTTTGTGTGTTAACGATTACGATAAAGCGGCAACTGAGAATAATAAGATTCAGATTCTCAACAATCGTAAAAATGTGCTGTTTGACAGCATATATTCAGAATTCATTCAAAGCCTATATTATGAGAAGAACCAGAAGGTTTTAGACAGTCTGTAGATTGTTCGTAACATAGTGCAAAATGTTTTGGGATTTTGTAAAAAATGTGTTGACAAATAGATTATTGTATTCTATACTATTATAGTGTGCCGCATAGCTAGGTCGACAAGCATCACATATGATTGTGATCACCAAAGCTAGCGAGTAATTATATAGGAGGTGCCATATGTACGCTATTATTGCAACAGGTGGTAAGCAGTACACAGTAAGCGAAGGCGATGTAATCAAGGTTGAAAAGCTTGGTGCAGAGGAAGGCGCAACTGTTACTTTTGATCAGGTACTTTTAGTTAACGACGGAAACTCATCTAAGGTTGGAAGCCCTGTAGTTTCAGGCGCATCAGTTAGCGCTAGCGTTGTTTCGAACGGAAGAGACAGAAAAGTCATCGTTTATAAGTACAAGAGAAAGCTTGGCTATCATAAGAAGAACGGTCATAGACAGGCTTATACACAGGTTAAGATTGAAAAGATCAACGCTTAATCTTAGGTGGGATATATGATACATATAATTATCTATGAGAAAGAGCATAATCCTGTTGGTATGTGTCTTAAGGGACATGCTGGATTTGCTGATTATGGTAAGGATATCGTATGTTCTGCGGTTTCGGTACTTGTTTTTAATACCATTAATTCAATCACTGAATTTACGAAAGATAAGATCGATGTAAAACAGGATGAGAAGAAGGGATATGTTGATTTCAGATTTAAGTCTGAAGTTTCGCATGATTCTAAGCTTCTTATGAAATCATTGATTTTAGGTATTACTGAATTGAGTACAAGTTATTTGAATTATATTTCTATAGAATATAAGGAGGTGTAAACTCATGTTGAATTTGAATCTTCAATTTTTCGCTCACAAGAAGGGCGTAGGTTCTACAAAGAACGGAAGAGATTCTGAGTCTAAGAGATTAGGTGCTAAGAGAGCTGACGGTCAGTTCGTATTGGCAGGTAATATTCTTTACAGACAGCGCGGAACAAAGATTCATCCAGGTGTTAATGTTGGAATCGGTAAGGATGACACACTTTTCGCTTTGGTTGATGGCGTTGTTAAGTTTGAAAGAAAGGGTAGAGACAAGAAACAGGTTTCTATCTATCCTGTAGCTTCTAACGAGTAATATGTATGGCTCCAAATCTTATCGGTTTGGAGCTTTTTTAAAGAAATTGGGTGAATTATGTTTAGAGACAGCGTTAAGATATATATAAGGTCCGGAAAGGGCGGAGATGGTCATGTAAGCTTCAGACGTGAGCTTTTTGTGCCTGATGGAGGTCCTGATGGAGGCGACGGTGGTCGCGGAGGCGATATTATATTCGAAGTTGATAAGGGACTCAATACCCTTAACGATTTCAGACATATGAAAAAGTATATAGCCATGTCTGGTGAAGAAGGCGGAAAGAGACGCTGTCACGGTAAGGATGGTGAATCTCTAGTTATCAAAGTACCTGAAGGTACTATCATAAAGGATGATGCAACAGGCAAGATCATAGCCGATATGTCAGGTGAACACACAAGAGAAGTTGTTCTTAAGGGTGGTCGTGGCGGTAAGGGTAACATGAATTATGCTACAGCTACCATGCAGGCACCTAAGTATGCACAACCAGGTCAGGATGCACTTGAACTGTATGTAAGACTTGAACTTAAGGTCATAGCTGATGTTGGCTTAGTTGGCTTCCCGAATGTCGGTAAGTCTACACTGATATCTGTTGTTTCCAATGCTAGACCTAAGATTGCTAATTATCACTTCACAACTCTTAACCCATCACTTGGTGTTGTTGATCTTGGAGATGGTGAAGGCTTTGTTATGGCAGATATCCCGGGACTTATAGAGGGTGCTAGTGACGGCGTAGGTCTTGGCCATGAATTCTTGAAGCACGTTGAGAGAACCAAGGTTCTTATACATGTTGTGGATGCAGCGTCTACAGAAGGAAGAGATCCAATCGAAGATATCAAAATCATTAACAAAGAGCTTGAGCAGTTTAATCCTGAGCTTCTTAAGAAGCCTCAGGTTATAGCCGCCAATAAGATAGATGCTTTGTATGAAGGCGATGATGACGTTATAAAGGGACTTAGAGATACATTTGAAAAGGACGGAATTAAGGTATTCCCAATCTCTGCAGTTTCTAAAAAGGGCGTCAAGGAGCTTCTTTATGCGGTGAATGACCTTGTCAAATCGATTGGTAAGGATATAACTGTTTACGAAAAAGAATTCTTTGATGCTGACTTGTATGATGATAAAGAAAAGCCGATATATGTAGAGAAGGATAATGATGGCGTGTATCGTGTATTTGGTCCTAGAGTCGAGAAGATGCTTGGTTATACGAATCTTGAATCTGAGAAGGGATTTGCTTTCTTCCAGAACTTCATGAAGGAGAATCAGGTTATCGACAGACTTAAGGAGCTTGGAATAACCGAGGGCGACACAGTTAACCTTTGTGATTATTTTGATTTTGAGTATTATGAATAGGAGGTCTTATGACTACCAAGCAAAGAGCACATCTTAAGAGTCTTGCCATGAATATAGAACCTGTATTTCAGATTGGAAAACAGAGTTTGACACCAGATTTTACCAAGGCAATCGATGAGTGTATAGAAAAGAGAGAGTTGATTAAAATCAGTGTGTTGAACAACTGTATGGATGATCCGAAGGAAATCGCTAAGATAATAGCTGAGAGAACTAAATCTCAGGTTGTTCAGGTTATAGGTAAGAAGATTGTTTTATACAGACCAGCCAAAGATAAGGATAAGAGGAAGATAACTCTTGATCTCAGTCGGTGAAGACCCCTTCCTCTTAACCAAGTGTAGGTAGGGGTTATAACAAACTTAACTCAGTCGGGGTCCAATCTCCGACTGA
>DOVJ01000155.1 GCA_003520145.1 Eubacterium sp. | reverse complement strand
GTTCTTTGTGGTGGTGTATGTGCACTTATGCAGTGTGGTTTTGAGACACTTGTTGAAGCTGGTTATGATCCACGTAACGCATACTTCGAGTGTATCCATGAGATGAAGCTTATCGTAGACCTTATCTATCAGTCAGGTTTCGAGGGCATGAGATATTCTATTTCTAACACAGCTGAGTACGGTGATTATATCACAGGTCCTAAGATCATCACAGCAGATACAAAGAAGGCTATGAAGAAGGTTCTTAGCGATATTCAGGATGGTACATTCGCAAAAGACTTCCTTCTTGATATGTCATCAGCAGGTGGCAAGGTTCACTTCAACGCTATGAGAAAGCTTCATGCTGAGCATCCATCTGAGAAGGTTGGTAAGGAAATCAGAAAGCTTTACAGCTGGAACAACGAAGCAGACAAGCTTATCAACAACTAATTGATATATATATTTTGGTTGGCTTAGTTAAGCTTAAAAAGATAAGACTCAGGCTCTATATGAGTTCTGAGTCCTTCTTTTAATCAGCATTTATACACTTTAAAGGAGAGTAAGTTGAAGAGTAATAAGAAGATAATTAAGTACTTCATATCGCTTTTTTGTATGATTTTACTTTGCTCTTGTAATTCCTATGAAAAAGATGATACTCCATATGTAAACAGCGAACATGAAGAATATGAATTCGTGACTAAGGCTGATAAACTTGATTCTGTAATCGGTGGAATAACTGACGATAAGACAAGATATGTCAACTATCATTTTGATCTTCAGTTCAAACTTCCGCCTGGATGGCAGTTCACTACTGATCTTGACGGTCTTAGCGCCAATGAGTTCATAAATCCAGATAAGGTTTCAGATCAGCTTATGTCAGGTCATCAGTATTATACTATGGCCGCAAGAGGCAATGACGCCAGAGTTGTATGTATTATACAGAATCTTGGTGTGAATGAAGAAACTAAGAATTATTCTACTGAAGATGTATTGAATTACTATAAGAGTTTATTTGATATAGTATTTGGCAATTATTATGGTTATGGCGTTATCAAGAGTGCAACATTTGCCGGAGTTGATAGGAGTTATGTATACTACGGTATAGGAAAGCTTGCAGAGATCGAGATATTCCCTATGAGGGAAGGTGATCTTGTATTCACAGTTCTTATGATTAGTTCTGATAAAGTGCCGATAGATCAGGTTCATAACTTATTTGAATACTTTGATGAGGATGAAAGACTATGATTCTTATAAAGAATGGCAGGGTCATAGACCCGATAACAGATGTCGATGATATCTTGGATGTCCTTATCGATGGTGATAAGATATCCGAAGTTGCAAAGGATATATCATGTCCTGATGCACAGGTCATAGACGCTACAGGACTTATCGTTGGACCGGGATTGTGTGATACGCATGTTCACTTTAGAGATCCTGGGTTTACTTATAAGGAAGACATAGAGACAGGACTTAAGGCTGCTGCGAAGGGTGGTTTCACAACTGTTATATGTATGGCCAATACTAAGCCCGTAGTTGACAGTGTAGAGACACTTAATTATATATATGATAAGGCTGATAAGGTGAATCTTACAAGACTATACCAGACTGCTACAGTAACTAAGGGTATGCAGGGTAAAGAACTTGTAGATATGAAGACACTTAAGGCTAATGGTGCTGTCGGTTTTACAGATGATGGTGTTCCGGTTCTTGATAAGGAATTACTTCTTCAAGCTATGAAGGAAGCTAAGGCACTTGATGTACCTATAGCTTTACATGAAGAAGATCCTCTATTCATCAAGGGCGCTGGCGTCAATATGGGGCGTGTAAGCGAGGTGCTTAATTATGGTGGCGCTTCACATATAGCTGAAGATATCATGGTTGCCAGAGATCTTGTGCTTGCCATGGAAACAGGCTGTGATACCTGCATACAGCACATAAGTTCAAGAGTCAGCGTTGAACTTGTAAGGGCTATGAAGAAGTTGTGTTCTAGTGTCTATGCTGAGGCTACGCCACATCATTTTACTCTTACAGAAGAAGAGGTTCTTAAGTCGGGTACTAACGCTCGTATGAATCCGCCTCTTAGAACAGAGGCTGACAGGCAGGCTATCATAGATGGTATCAAGGACGGCACCATAGACATGATAGTTACTGATCATGCGCCGCATAGCACGGAAGAAAAGGCTCGCAGTATGGCTACTGCACCGAGCGGTATAACAGGTCTTGAGACATCACTTGGACTTGCTGTTAAGGTTCTTGTTCATGAGAACGGATTGTCTCTTAAGAGATTATTCGAGCTTATGAGTGTTAATCCTATGAGATTATATAGACTAACACCACCTAGTATAAGAAAGGGCAGTGTGGCAGACATCGTTATACTGTCTGAGGATGAAAAGTGGGTTGTTAAAGCGGAAGAATTCGCTTCTAAGGCTTCTAATTCGCCTTTTGTCGGATGGGAATTACCTGGAAGGGTTCATATGACGATTCGTGATGGACGGATTATATATTCAATATAGAAAGAGGTAATACATATGGGAATGACTATGACTCAAAAAATCCTTGCAAAGCATGCAGGTCTTGAATCAGTCAAGGCAGGCCAGCTTATCGAGGCTGATCTTGATCTTGTGTTAGGTAATGATATTACATCACCTGTTGCTATTCATGAGATTGAGAAGATGAATGTTAATGGCGTATTCAACAAGGATAAGATCGCGCTTGTGCCTGATCACTTTGTACCGAATAAGGACATTAAGTCTGCAGAGCACTGCAAATGTGTTCGCGAATTTGCAAGACGCAATAGTATAACCAACTACTTTGAAGTTGGTCAGATGGGTATCGAGCACGCGCTTCTTCCTGAAAAAGGACTTACTGTAGCTGGCGATGTTATAATCGGTGCTGATTCACATACATGTACATATGGCGCTGTAGGAGCATTTTCTACAGGCGTTGGCTCTACAGATATGGCTGCCGGCATGGCAACAGGTAAGGCTTGGTTCAAGGTTCCTAGCGCTATCAAGTTCGTCCTTAAGGGAGAACTTCCTAAGTGGGTAAGTGGTAAGGATGTAATCCTTCATATCATCGGTATGATCGGTGTTGA
>DOVJ01000100.1 GCA_003520145.1 Eubacterium sp. | reverse complement strand
TTTTTTTACACTTACTTCTTATATCTTACACCCTTATAAGCGTTTCTTACACCACTTTCTGATGATGCACCGCTAAAGAGGTAACTCAGATTACAATCATTCAATTGGACATACATAAAGTATGCTTTCTTATCGCCATCTTCTTCAGACCAGACTATATATCTGGCATAAGAATCAGAATTCTCTTCTATCTTGGTACGTCCTACATAAGAACTTGCTAGAAGCTGATATGAATCATACATATCATATTCCTTCAGGAATGTCAGATCACATATCTTCTTTCCGTCCTTCTTTACATCATGAAGCTTGTAGTCACCTGTAATCTCATAGCCTTTTTTTAGTGTCTCCTCATATAATACGCCATCGATTTCCATGAGAGCCGGCTCTTTTTTGTTGTTTATAAACAACAGGTACCCCAACCCCAAACCACATATTATAGCAACAAGAATTATCTTGGCTTTTACTGACATGACATACCTCCATTAACTGTTCATCATATTCTTATACGCAAGTAAAGCAGCTACCGTCTTAGAATCCATGATAATTCCCTTACTTATCATATCGCAAAGTTCATCGATATCATATTCGCAGATTTCTATCTCTTCATCTTCATCAGGATGTTTTATGCCCTCTTTCAGATTCTTAGCAAGATATACATCTATCTTCTCATTGCAAAATGCTACTGTAGTATTAAGAGACATCATAAGAGTCAGGTCATCACTCACAAAACCAGTTTCTTCTTCAAGCTCTCTTGCTGCAGCAACCAGAGTTGGTTCGCCAGGCTCCAAGCCACCTGCAGGTATCTCTATAGTAATTCTGTCAAGAGCGTTGCGATACTGCTTAACAAGCATCACGCGGCCTGGTCTTACCTCAGGTAATACCGCCGCAGCACCCTTATGTCCTATAAAATCCCATTCGCGGATGTTGCCATTGCCTGGTATCTTAACGACATCAGTATACAGATCTATGATATGACCTTTGTATTCAAGTCTGCGTTCAAGACGTTCTATCTTCCTGATCATAAGCTTGTCGCCTTATCGTAACACGCATCAGTGGCCTTAATAAGTGAATTTCTAAAGCCCCACTCTTCAAGAGCTGCTACTCCAGCTATAGTAGTTCCACCAGGTGAACATACTCTATCCTTAAGAACAGATGGATGTTCTCCTGTTTCAAGTACCATCTTAGCACTTCCCAACACAGTCTGTGCCACCATCTTTATGGCCATATCCCTTGGAATACCATACTTAACAGCACTGTCAGCAAGAGCATCAATCATCATATATACATATGCAGGTGAACTACCACTAGCACATACAACAGCATCCATGAGTCTCTCATCAACCTTAACATACTGTCCTATGCTTCCAAATATCTTATCTATGCAGTCAAGCTCCTCTGCACTGTAAAGTGAAGCATCATAACATATTCCTGTCATGCCTTCGGATACAAGAGCAGGTGTATTAGGCATCGCTCTGACAACTCTTCTTACCAAAAGTGCATCCTTCACATAATCAAGCTTCTTACCTGGAGCGATAGATATGACTATAGTCTCAGGATTCACATGACCTCTGATTTCATCAAGAACCACCTGATAAAACTGAGGCTTTATAGCAAGCACAAGATATGAAACCTGCGACGCAAGACTGATATTATCGGTATTCTCTACTCCAAGAGCCTCACTTGCCGCATCCGCCTTAGTCTTATCTGCTTCAGAGAATATCATATCCTCTGCAGGTATAACCTTAAGCAATCCTTTGATCATGGCCTGGCCCATGTTGCCCATGCCTACAAACCCTATCTTCTTCATAACGAAACTCCTTATTATCTGCTAAGTAATTTTTCAAGACTTGAGAGCTTAACAGCTACTACGAATACCTTTGCAGCCTGCTCCATCTCTGCAGGACTTGGGAAAGAAGGTGCTATACGGATATTGGTATCCTTAGGATCGATTCCATATGGGAATGGAGCACCAGCCTTAGTAAGAACTACACCCGCATCCTTACACTTAGCAACTACATCCTTAGCGCATCCTTCCATAGTCTCGAAAGATATGAAGTATCCACCAAGAGGTCTTGTATATTCAGCTATTCCAAGAGGCTTAAGTTCCTCATCAAATACCTTCAAAACAGCCTCAAACTTAGGTGCAAGAAGCTTAGCATGCTCCTTCATCTTACTCTTGATTCCATCAATATTCTTGAAGTATCTGACATGTCTCAATTCATTTACCTTATCATAACCGATAGTCTGAACAGTCATAGTCTTCTTGATGAAGTCAAGGTTGTTCTTAGAAGAAGCAACAGCAGATATTCCACCACCCGCAAAAGATATCTTAGAGGTAGAAGCAAACTCAAAAACCATATCACTATTGCCATTCTTCTCGCACTCGGCAAATATATCGAGGAGCTTTACTTCATCATATAATTCATGAACTGCATAAGCATTATCCCAATAGATCCTAAAATCGGAAGCTGCTGGCTTAAGTGCAGCAAGTCTCTTAACAGTCTCATCTGAGTATACATATCCCTGTGGATTAGAGAACTTAGGAACACACCATATACCCTTAACTGAAGAATCCTCTGATACAAGCTTCTCAACCATATCCATATCAGGACCTGCCTCTGTCATAGGTATATTGATCATCTCTATACCAAAATTCTGTGTTATCGCAAAATGCCTGTCATAACCCGGAACTGGACAAAGAAACTTTACTTTATCGAGCTTACACCAAGGTGTGCTGCCACATACGCCATGTGTCATAGATCTGGAAATAGTATCATACATAATATTCAGGCTGGCATTGCCGCACACTATAACATTATCTGCAGATACATTCATGATACCTGCCATAAGTTCCTTAGCTTCCCTGATTCCATCAAGGCCACCATAATTACGACAATCAAGACCTGTTTCATCAATCAGAGATGAATCTGACTTAAGAACATCAAGCATATCCATAGACAGATCAAGCTGATCCTTAGATGGCTTACCTCTTGACATATCGAGCTTAAGACCTAAGCCCTTAAGTTTCTCATACTCAGCACTGACACTGCTTCTTTCACTCTCGAGTTCCTCTCTTGTCATCTCCAAATAATTTTTCATATCTTATATATTCCTCCATGTTACTAAACATCAATGTAATATTATACATTAATACACATACATTGTCAATAAACCGCATATTTATTTTATTACAAAAAAAATCCTCTGTTCACTTGGTGAACAGAGGACCAACTTAACTTTTTTACTTTGCGTAATCATAAACTCTAGATTCGCGAACAACTGTAACTTTGATCATACCAGGGAACTTCATCTCATCCTGGATTTTACCAGCTATGTCTCTAGCCATGATGACCATATCATCATCGTTCACTTCCTCCGGAGAAACCATAACTCTGATTTCACGTCCTGCCTGAATAGCAAAAGACTTTTCTACTCCTTTATAGGAATTAGCAATATCTTCCAAATTAGTTATTCTACTCAAATAAGTATTGACCGTCTCCCTACGTGCTCCAGGTCTTGCAGCTGATATAGCATCTGCAGCCTGAACCAAACATGCTATGAAGCTCTCTGCCTCTACTTCACCATGATGTGAAGCAACAGCATTCACAACTATCGGAGATTCCTTATACTTCTTACACAAATCCATACCGATCTGTGAGTGAGTTCCTTCGATCTCCTGATCCATAGCCTTACCGATATCATGTAACAAACCTGCTCTCTTAGCGGTTCTTACATCAACACCAACTTCTGCAGCAAGTGTTCCTGCGATAAGAGCTACTTCGATAGAATGCTTAAGAACATTCTGTCCATAACTTGTCCTGTATTTTAATTTGCCCAATAATTTTATGAGTTCTGGATGAATTCCATGAACTCCAACTTCAAGTGTTGCTGCCTCGCCGTCTTCCTGCATCATAAGCTCAACTTCACGTGTAGCCTTCTGAATCGACTCTTCGATCTTAGCTGGATGGATACGTCCATCTGATATGAGCTTGTTAAGTGCGATACAAGCGATTTCTCTCCGAACATTGTCACATGCCGAAACAACGACAGCTTCCGGGGTATCATCAATCAAAAGAGTGGTACCCGAAATAGTTTCGAAGGTTCTGATATTACGACCTTCTCGACCAATAATCCTTCCTTTAAGTTCGTCATTAGGCAAATTGACAACGGATGTTGATGTCTCGCATACCTGTTCCACTGCACACTTCTGAATAGCTTCAACTACATAGGTCTTAGCTTTCTTGCTCATGTCTTCCTTAACATACTCCTGCATGTTCTTGATGATCATGGCACATTCATGCTTAACATCATCCTTTACGGATTCTAAAAGATATTCTTTTGCTTGTTCAGTAGTAAATCCAGAAACTCTTTCTAATTCCTTAAGGCGCTTCTCATGAAGTGCTTCGACATCCTTCTTCTGCTTCTTGAGATCATCTTCCTTCTTCGAAAGAGTCTGTTCTCTTGCTTCAACAGATTCAAGCTTCTTGTCTAACGCTTCTTCTTTGTTAAATACACGTCTTTCATAACGCTGTATCTCAGAACGTCTTTCCTTGGTTTCCTTGTCGAGTTCGTTCTTAGCCTTCATATTCTCTTCTTTAGCCTTAAGAAGAGCCTCACGCTTAGCGTTCTCGGCATCCTCGTTAGCTTTCTCAAGAATATTCTTAGCTCTCTCCTGCGCATCTCCGACAGTTCTTGCTGCCTCTTCCTTAGTACGCTTAACTGCAAGTACCCAAGTAACAGGAATAGAAATCACCAGTGCTATGATAAGCGCAATAATAATAATTACTTCGCTTGGCACAAGATTTCCTCCTAAAACAATTTTATACGTTTACACATACAAGTATATTCTACTGTAAAAATAGCCAAAAGTCAAGTGTTATTTTGCGGATTGTCAAAGAAAATCGTCAAAAGAAGCCAATCTTGAGCTAATATCTGAATAAGAAAAACCCTGACTCATAAGATATCTGATTGCCTTCTGCTTCTGCTTATCATCAAGATTTGCATCATATCCCTTCTTGCTGATGATATGATCAAGAGCAACACTCTCATCATATTCAATCTCTTCAAGCAGTTCAAGAACAGTATCTGATGATATTCCCTTTTCTTTCAACTTGGTAATTAACATGATCTTACTGTATCTATGCTTATTATACTCTATATAGTTAATAGCAAGATTTCTGTCATCCACCCACTTATGTGTAACAAGATAATCTATAACACAGTCTATGATCTCAGGACAATAACCATCAAGCTTAAGCTTCGTACGAAGATTCCTGATACTCCTGTCCATATCCTTAAGAAGATAAGCAGCTCTTCTCTTTGCGTAGATAACAGCCTTCTTATATAATTCCTCATAGACATCATCATCAACTTCTATACCGACCTCTAAGGAATTACTTCTCTTCATACTATTATAGATGGGATAATATATCCCATTATCCCATCTAATAAGCTGTTTTTTGTTATTGTACTTCTCGATTGATGATATATATATAC
The DNA here is from genome assembly GCA_003520145.1 of Eubacterium sp. Lineage (GTDB taxonomy): Bacteria > Bacillota > Clostridia > Lachnospirales > Lachnospiraceae > UBA9775. The sequence goes on along the minus strand of DOVJ01000100.1, from coordinate 8,930 downwards.
CCATATACTACCTCAGTTCAAGAAAAGTGCGATTACTCCTTAGGAGCCTTAGCTTTAGCTTCCTTAGCAGTCTCTTCACTCTTCTCTTCACTTGGGATACCATAGGCTTCTCTTACCTTCTTCTCAATCTCGGCACAAACCAAAGGATTGTCAATCAGATACTGCTTAGCATTCTCACGTCCCTGACCAATCTTGTTGCCTTCATATGCATACCATGCACCACTCTTAACAACAACATCCTTATCCGCCGCAAGATCAAGTATATCGCCTTCCTTAGATATACCCTTACCGAACATGATATCGAATTCTGCTTCCTTAAAAGGAGGCGCAATCTTATTCTTAACCACCTTGATTCTGGTTCTGTTACCGACAACTTCACCACCAGCCTTAATTGCCTCTACTCTTCTTACATCAAGCCTTATAGAAGAATAGAACTTAAGAGCTCTACCACCCGTGGTAACCTCAGGATTACCAAACATGATACCCACTTTTTCTCTCAACTGATTGATAAATATAACGACACAGTTGGACTTGCTGATAACAGCAGTAAGCTTTCTCAAAGCCTGAGACATAAGTCTCGCATGAAGACCCACATGTGAATCGCCCATCTCGCCATCAATCTCTGCCTTAGGAACCAAAGCAGCAACCGAATCGACTATAGCTACATCTATAGCGCCTGAACGAACCATAGTCTCAAGAATCTCGAGAGCCTGCTCACCATCATCCGGCTGTGATATATAGAGATTATCAATATCTACGCCTATATTCTTAGCATATATCGGATCAAGAGCATGCTCTGCGTCTATAAATCCTGCTATACCGCCTCTCTTCTGAATCTCGGCAACTACATGAAGCGCAACTGTTGTCTTACCACTTGATTCTGGGCCATAGATTTCTATGATTCTTCCCTTAGGAAAACCACCAAGTCCAAGTGCGATGTCAAGGCTTAACGAACCTGTAGGAACAGTCTCAATATTAAGATTCTCATAAGAATCACCGAGCTTCATAACAGAGCCCTTACCAAACTGCTTCTCAACCTTAGCAATCGCAGCCTCCAAGGCTCTCATCTTTTCTTCGCTTATATTATTCGTCATATATCCTCCTGAATAGAACAAATGTTTGGTTTACAATTTATAATATACACTATAAAATCAAACCTGTCAATACTCAACATCTATCTCTTCTCTATTTTTTTACTTTCAATTTGAAATTGCCAAAAAGCTTATCATACAACACGCCCTTTATAAAGACCAATTCCTCAGGGCTGACAGCATCCTTAACAATCGTTATATATTGAAAGTCGCCAAAATACAACAATATAACACTATCCAACTCGTATGCGATTCTCCACAGACTAAAATGTATCTTAAGTGTCTGCGTCATGCCTTCCATCTTAGCTCTAACGCAGTCTTTTTCCACTTCGATATGCCACTTTTTAGCATCCTGGGCGAACATACTTTTGCATACTCTTACTATATTCAACTCTGTCGCAATAATTGAAAATATCGGTAATAATAAAAAGAAAACTGCTCCGACTGAAACTCTTCTTGTCGCGAGAATATTTACACCTGATATTAGAATACACAACACCGATAATAGTATTATCCACCACAAACGATGTTTCTTTTTGTAGAAATAAAACCTCTGAATCTCGATATAATTATCAAAACTGATCTCTTCATCCAATACTACTTTCTGCAAGATCCAACTCCTCTACTATCGAAAGAACGAAGCATGCCGCATAATCAACTGCCGCTTCTCTTATCTCGTTACGTGAACCGACAAATGTTGCGCGATTCACCACGTCCACACCCTTATAATGTACACCTATATATGCAGTGCCCACCGGCTGTCCCTCGTCTGTTGAAGGACCAGCAACGCCGGTTGTCGATACGCCTATATCAGAGCCTGATATAAGCGCAGCCTGCTTAGCCATATAAGTAGCACATTCACTGCTTATAGTTCCGTACTTATCAAGTACTTCCATCGGTATATTAAGGGTCTTTGATTTGGCTTCCTTAGAATAAACTACATATCCGTTAGAGAATACAGCGGAGGCACCATCTATCGACACGACAGATGCTGCCACGAGTCCGCCCGTGAAGGACTCGGCTGTACTTATAGTTATATTCTTCTTTTTCAGATATTCGACCAAATCTTTCATAATCATTCCTTCATAACATCGATATTCTTAACAATATAATCAACAAGTGATACTACTGTAAGTATCAAGCTTGCATAGATAAGTATGCCTTCCAAAACTTCGGCAAACCCAACCTGAAGTTCACACAGAAGAACTATTATCATAACCATCTGTGTTACAGTCTTAACCTTGCCCCACATACTTGCAGCAATAACTACTCCCTTATCTGCAGCCACAAGTCTGAATCCACTTATTATGAATTCACGGCTTATGATCACTACTACGATCCATATAGGCATACGTCCAAGTCCTACAAAAGAGATAAGGGCACTTGATACCAAAAGCTTATCTGCAAGAGGATCCATGAACTTTCCAAAGTTAGTTACAAGATTATACTTTCTGGCAATTTTTCCATCAAGCATATCCGTAAGACTTGCGACAACAAAGATTATAAGTGCAAGTATATTATATTCGTTGAGCAAACATAGCAAGAATACCGGTATAAGCAGTACTCTCAATATCGTTAATTTGTTAGGTAAATTCATAACAACTCCTATTTATTGTATTATCTCTCCAACCAGATCATAATCACCAGTCTTTATAACTTTAGCCCTGACAAAGTCTCCGGCCATAAGCTCTCTTCTATCAGTTACATCACTTGCATAGGTAAGGAATATATATCCATCCACTCCTGGTGCATCCATATATGTACGACCGACATATGCATTTTCCGAATCTATGTAGCCTTCTATGATGACATCGAATTCTCTTCCTACATAAGATTCAGCCTTATATACGGCTATCTCACCAGAAAGCCCCATGATCTGGTCTCTTCTATAATTCTTAACTTCATCATCCACCTGATCCTCAAAGCCGGCAGCAGGTGTGTTCTCCTCAGGGGAATATGGGAATACTCCGAGCCTGTCGAATTCCATCTCATCAACAAAATCAAGCATCTCCTCGAAGTCATCATCTGTTTCACCAGGAAAACCTGCTATAAGCGTTGTCCTTAGGATTATATCATCTACACGACTTCTGAGCTTAGATACAGTGTTCTTAAGGCTTTGCTTATCTGTTCTTCTGCCCATTCGCCTTAAAATCCTGTCAGAACAGTGCTGTATAGGAAGATCCAGATAATGAACGAACTTCTCGTTATTAACCATCTCATCTATAAGTTCATCATATATCTCTTCAGGATAACAGTACAAAAGCCTGATCCAGCGAAGTTCCTCAATCTTCGAAAGCTCTGCGATAAGCTTGTGAAGTGACTTTCCGCCATAGAGATCCACCCCGTAAAGTGTAGTTTCCTGAGCAACAAGTATCAGTTCCCTGACACCATCCTCGACAAGAGTTCTTGCCTCAGCTACAAGCTCCTCCATAGGAACACTTCTATACTTACCTCTTATCTTAGGGATTATACAGTAAGTACAATTCTTCTCACAGCCTTCCGCAATCTTAAGATATGCATAATGATTACCTATCGTAGAGAGCATGCGCTTAGCTTTAACAACAGGAAGCCTCTCAAGAGACTCCATATACTCATATCTCAAATCTGAAATTGAAGACTCGATTGCTTCTACGATCTTATCATATGCAGAAGTACCGATTATCTCATCTACCTCTGGAATATCCTGTCTTATCTCTTCCTTATAGCGCTGCGCAAGACAGCCTGTGACAATAAGAGACTTTAATCTGCCTTCCTTTAGCTTTGCCATCTCAAGTATAGTATTAATACTCTCAACCTTAGCATCGCCTATAAAACAGCAAGTATTGATAACACAGACATCAGCTTCTGCTTCATCATCAGTGATCTCATATCCTCTCTCATTCAAGAGCCCGAGCATCTTCTCGGAATCGACGAGGTTCTTATCACATCCGAGGGACACAAATAATATCTTCAGAGACATCTATTATGCCTCTGCCTCTTCATCAAGAATATGTATCTTTCCTTCATAGAGTTCTTCAACAGCGAGTGAAAGTGCCTTGTTAGTCTTAGCAATCTTAACTCTTGGCTCACTTCCGTCAGTAATCTGTCTGGCTCTCTTTGCAGTAGCCATAACTATTGAATATCTGCTGCTTACGAGAGGCTCCTTGCCCTCCTCAACTGAACCGTTAACAACTTCCATAAGATCTGTATAAGATGGATGTAACATATTATTGCTCCTTTCTAAAAGCCTTTAATTCTTCTTTTATAATATCCACTTTATGTATATTTCTCGACAATCTGCTCTTTTCAGCAGCGATGATACCGTGTATATCACTTACACACTTATCGAGATCATCATTAACAACTATATAATCATATTCCTTGGCTGTTTCAGCCTCTTCATATGCTCTTGAAAGCCTCTTTTCTATCACATCGGCGCTTTCTGTACCTCGTCCCACGAGTCTGTCATGCAAAACTGTAGCACTTGGAGGTGTGATGAATATCAAAACTGCATCTTTGAACTTCTTCTTTATATTAAGAGCTCCCTGAATCTCTATCTCAAGTATGACATTATCATGAGCTTCAAGTCGCTCATTGACATAAGCTTTCGGCGTTCCATAATAATTACCGACATATTCTGCATATTCTATAAGTTCATCATTCTCGATCATAGTAAGAAAATCTTCTCTTGACTTGAAGAAGTAATCCTTGCCATCTATCTCACCCTGACGCATACCTCTTGTGGTTGCCGAGATTGAAAGCGCATATCCTTCATATTCGGATAACAGTTTTCTTATAACTGTGCCCTTACCAGCACCCGAAAAACCTGAGATAACAACTAATATTCCATTATCTTCCATATCATTCACCTGCCATATCACATCTTAATCTGCTTCCGAGAGTTTCCGGAGTAAGCGCAGACAGTATCACATGCTTACTGTCCATGATGATCACAGACTGAGTCTTTCTGCCCTTTGTAGCATCTATGCAACGATCAGACTCAGAAGCCGCTGCAATCATCCTCTTAGATGGTGCAGAATCCGCCTGTATGATGGATATGATCCGATCGGCATTGATAAGGTTCCCATAACCTACATTAAGCATCAAATCCATATATCACTCCACATTCTGTATCTGCTCACGGATCTTCTCGATGGTTGTCTTGATCTCTACGCCATGATCAGTCGTTACAAGATCCAACGATTTCGAAAGAATGGTATTAGCTTCCCTGTTCATCTCCTGAGCAAGAAAATCAAGCTTCTTACCAACGCTTTCATTCTTATCTATCTCTTTTCTGACTGCCTCTATATGACTCTTCAGTCTGACAGTCTCCTCATCCACGCAGATCTTATCAGCATAGATTACAGCTTCTGTTGCTATTCGATTCTCATCAAGCCCAGACTTTTCTATAACTTCCTGAAGCTTTCTAGTGAGATTCTCTCTGTACATGCGCACATTCTCAGGAGCGCGCTCTATGATCTTATCCAGATGCTCTTCTATCGTAGCAAGCTTAACCTTAATATCATCATACAGATTCGAACCTTCTCTTATTCTATCCTCGTCAAAGGCATCTATAGCACCGTTAGTCGCCTTGATGATCATGGATAGGATTTTATCCTCATCCTGCTCCATGCCTTCCATCTTGATTATGCCATCAAGTCTGACAAATGTATCGAGTGATATCTTATCTGCGAATCCATCAGGAAAGTCTTCTCTGATCTTATCGATCGCGGCAAAGTATTCTTTTGCAAGCACAGGATCGTACTTAACCTTCTGAAAAGCTGAATCACAGCATTCGTATGATACAAAAACATCAACTCTGCCTCTTTTTATCCTGTTCTTGATCTCGTTCTTGATATTCAGTTCAAATGCATTGAGAAATCTAGGCAGCTTGACATTCATCTCAAGGTATCTGCTGTTTACAGACTTCATCTCAATAGCAATTGTAACATCGCCCTCTGTATATTCATATCTCGAATACCCTGTCATACTCTTAAGCATCAGTACTACCCCCACTTATATCTATATACATAGCCGGTCTTATACCACATTCAGTTTCATTGACATACTGGCTATACTTATATCCCGATCTGCCAAAATAGGACACAAAGCATATATAATTTCTCAACACGCCTGTACTTCTTGTGAGATATCCACTGAGTTCCATACCCTTACATGCTTCGGTATATCCAAATCTCTTAAGATTAGCCTTATAATACTCATCATCTGCAACACATACATACACGCCATGCTGTTTTGCATATTCTGTCGGACATGCAAGAAGACCCTCAGAGTAACCAGAATACTGTTCTTCATCCCAGATTCCGAATTCATAATATCTCATAAGATCCTCTATCTGAAGAATAAAAACCTTATCAAGAGTATCATCTCCACCACTTGTTCCGTGAAGCATATTAACTTCGTTCGAATTAAGAGTGTCTATGATCTTAGCCTTATCGCTTTCAGAAAAGCTATTCTGCAAAAATGTATCGTTAAGCCAGGTTCTAAGCGAACAATCAGCCCATGATATACTTGTCTTTTCCATATTGTAAGGAATCATATCCATGACATAATAAGAAAGCACAAGAGCCTTAGAACCTTTAACCTCAAGAACTTCCCACAGGATCTTCTCTTTACCATCAGATAAATCTCCATCCTGTTCATATTCACCAAAAGCGATAATATCGCCTTTCTTCAGGTCAGGTCCAATCTCCTTGACATCATTATATAATCGAGAATAAGAATTACGATAATCTATGGTTGCGACTGCTACTTCCTTAGATGGTAAAGTCACCTCTTTACCACTGACTTTATGATAGTGACCATGATCACTGCATGAGCATAGCACAAGTCCTGTAAGCAGCACCGCTATCAATCTCTTAAACATCATTAAACCTCAAATTCTGGTTTTATCACAGGTTTCCCTTTGACATTCACAAGATATTATACCTCATACTCCCCTCGAGGTCAAGAATTATCTATACATTTTGAAAAAAATAGCATATAATGATAGCAGCGACAATCAATATGAATCACAAGGAGTATAATATGGCATTTGACGGAATAACTGTTAGAAGTATCATACATGAATTAAACCAAAAGATAATAGGCACAAGGATCTACAAGATCGCACAGCCTGAGAAGGACGAGCTTCTTCTCACTCTCAAGGGAAGCACTACATCAAGGCTTTTGATAAGCGTTAACCCTTCTCTTCCCCTATTATATCTGACCGAAGACAACAAGCAAAGCCCTGATACCGCACCGGCTTTTTGCATGCTCTTAAGAAAACACCTCGGTAACGGAAGGATTGTGAGCATAAGCCAGCCGGCCCTAGAAAGAGTCATAGATATCACGATAGAGCATCTTGACGACTTCGGAGAGATCTGCAAAAAACACCTTAATATCGAACTTATGGGCAAGTACAGCAACATCATATTCACAGATGACAACCAGGTCATACTCGATAGTATAAAGCGCGTTCCGGCAAGCATGAGTTCTATAAGAGAAGTATTGCCAAACAAGCCTTACTTTATACCAAACACAGTCGACAAGTTAAACCCTCTGACCACTTCCTACGAAGAATTCAAAACCCATGTGTTCTCAAAAACCATACCTGTAGGTAAAGCCATACAGATGACATACATAGGTTTTTCCAACATAATAAGCGAAGAAATCATCTACAGATGCGGAATCGATTCAGATACAATAGCCACAGAGTGTGATGAAGACACGAAACTTCACATCTTCAACATATTTTCCATGCTGCTCGATGACATCAAGAGCGATAATTACACTCCCGCCATCTATTACAGTGGCGATAAGCCAACAGAGTTTTCGCCGCTTACACTGAACCTCTTAAGCGATAACGAAAAAAAAGACTATGACAGCATAAGCGAAGTTCTCTACAGTTTTTACAACGAGCGCAACAACAAGCAACGCCTTAACCAGAAGGGGATCGACCTAAAGCACCTTGTTTCATCGCTCATCAGTCGTGACCAGAAGAAGAATGATATGTGGGAAAAGCAGCTATCTTCCTGCAAAGACAGCGACCGCTTCAGAATATACGGTGAACTCATCAACACCTACGGCTACGGAGTACCGCAGGGCAGCAAGTCCTTCAAGGCATATAATTATTACACGAACGAAGAGATTGACATCCCGCTCGATCCTATACTCTCACCAAAGGACAACGCGATTCGTTACTTTAACCGCTATCAAAAGCTAAAGCGAACCAAGGAAGCCATCGAAAAGCTCATGGCTGAAAATAACGACGAACTTAAGTATCTCGAATCTGTAGACAACGCCCTTGATATAGCGAAGGACATAGACGATCTAGGCACTATCCGTGAAGAGCTCACACAGATGGGACTCGTTAAGAAGAAGGACAAAAAAGGCAAGAAGATCACACTTAAGTCAAAGCCTCTGCACTTCATCTCAAGCGACGGCTTCCACATCTATGTAGGTAAGAACAACTTCCAAAATGAGGACTTAAGCTTCAAGCTCGCTGACAACAGTGACTATTGGTTTCACACCAAAGACTTTGCCGGCTCGCATGTAATAGTGAAAACAGAAGGAAAGGAGCTTCCTGACAGAACCTATGAAGAGGCTGCCGCACTTGCTGCATACTATTCTAAGGGCTCAGATCAGGATAAAGTTGAAGTAGACTATACGCTCAAGAAGAACTTAAAGAAACCACCTCAGCAAAAACCGGGCTTTGTCATCTATCATCAGAATTATTCGATGACGATTAAGCCATCTAATAAGCTTAAACAAGTAGAATAAGGGGTGTAAAAAGAGGGTGTAAAATAACCCCCTTTTTGTTATTGCTATGATGTTAGCCAATATGAAAGGCTGTAAAAA
>DOVJ01000146.1 GCA_003520145.1 Eubacterium sp. | reverse complement strand
GATAATTTCTTGCAACAACTTCTTCAAGAGTATATGGTGAAAGCGAATATATACCAGGAAGATCGGTTACGATAACATCATCATACTTCTTAAGCTTACCTTCTTTTTTTTCAACAGTAACACCCGGCCAGTTACCAACAAACTGATTAGAACCTGTAAGGGCATTGAAAAGAGTGGTCTTACCACTGTTTGGATTACCCGCAAGGGCAATACGAATACTCATAATTATACTTGTCCTTTCCTACTCTACCTCTATCATATCCGCATCAGCTTTACGGATAGACAATTCATAATCTCTTACTGTGATCTCGATAGGGTCTCCAAGAGGAGCAACCTTACGAACATACACATAGGTATTCTTAGTGATACCCATATCCATGATCCTGCGCTTTATAGCGCCTTCGCCATGAAGTTTTACAACCTTAACGGTTTCTCCGATCCTAGCGTCTTTTAGTGTCTTCAAACTAGGCACCTCCTTTATACATATATCTTTCTAGCCAGTTCATCACTAACAGCAACACGACTTCCCTTAACGCTGATAATAAGATTACCAGCAAGAGAACTCACAACACTCACCTCGCTACCTACATGAAAACCAAGATCTTCGAGATGCTTCTTAACTTCCGGATTTCCGGCTATTCGCTTTACTATCTGAACTTCATCCTTTGGAGCATACGCAATAGGCATCATGTTCACCTCCTTTAGTTAGTGATAACTAACTTGAATATGAAAAAAATACAGTTAGAACTTGCTAACTAGATACATTATAGTTAGTCATCGCTTACTTGTCAATACTTTTTTTACATGAATATAGAACAAAAAAAGATTGAAAAAACACAGTATTTATGGTAAATTTGTATCATAGGATGTGATCAAGGGGGATTCGATTTATGAATATACAAGAATCAGGTCAGATGTATCTCGAAGCCATACATGTACTATCAGAAGAAAGCAACGAAGTACGCGCCATAGATGTAGGTGAATACTTAGGCTACACCAAGCCATCTGTCAGCAGAGCTATGGGACTTCTTAAGGAGGAAGGCTATATAACCAAGGACGAAAGTGGATTTCTTCACTTAACACCAGAAGGTGAACAGATAGCCAAGACCATCTACGAGCGTCACACAGTGCTCTCTCACTTCTTCTTAAGCCTCGGAGTCGACGAAAAAACAGCTACAGAAGACGCCTGCAGGATAGAACACTATATAAGCGATACGACATTTGATGCAATCAAGAAGCATATCAAGAAGCTGGATATGTGATTCAAGGATAATAGTACCCTCAGTAATTCGTGTGAACACATGATTACTGAGGGTTTGTTTTTTACTTCATCAGCTTCCTCACTGTCTTCAGCAACTCCTCAACTACCTCTTCATCCCCATTCTTTATGCCGTTAGTCACACAGCCTCTGATATGGTATCCAAGAAGTTCCTGGTTAAAACCATCGATTGCTGAAGCGGCTGACATGGACTGTTGAAGTATATCGTTGCAGTAGGCATCATCTTCGATCATCTTCTCAAGCCCGAGCAGCTGCCCCTCTAGGCGTTTTAGGCGATTTAAAAGTTTTCTTTTTTGTTCTGCCGATCTGGCAGTCTTTTTTTGTGCCATAAGTAATTTCCTCTTAAGATTATTCTATACCAAGAACTTTATAATCCTGGTCTTCAACAGCTTTCTTAAGAACATCATCAGCTACATCTGTGCTGAGTGTTACAACTGCGGTCTTAGCGTTGTGATCTGCCACTGCATTGGTAACGCCATCGATAGCCTCGAGGACCTTCTTAACGCGAGCCTCGCAGTGCTCACACATCATCCCCTCAACCTTAAGTGTCTTTGTCATAGTATATTCCTCCATTTCATAATTATTAACATAATCATCGAGAACATCCGAAACCAAAGCCTGATGTCTCATCCTTCGATCATGCGTTGCGTCATGAAGCTTGAAGAGATTGAGACGCAGCGCATTCATGCATACAGTGACGCTAGACAGCGACATAGCTGCAGCGCCCCACATAGGATTCATCTGTATGCCGGGATAAAGCCCGGCCGCCATCGGTATAAGAATTATGTTATAGGCAAATGCCCAGAAAAGATTCTCATATATGTTCCTTAGCGTTCCTCGACTAAGCCTTATAGCTCCTGACACATCCGTCAGTTTCGAGTTCATCAGTACAACATCTGCCGAATCCACCGCGACATCCGCACCTGCCCCGATAGCTATGCCGATATCCGCACGGGTAAGTGCAGGAGAATCATTGATACCATCTCCGACCATAGCAACCTTACCATACTGCTGCAAAGTCTTGATAACCGCTTCCTTGCCATCAGGCAGAACGCCCGCTACGACCTTATCAACCCCGGCCTGCGCCCCGATTGCCTTAGCCGTTCTCTCGTTGTCACCCGTAAGCATCACGACCTCGATGCCCATATTCTGAAGATCTTTAATAGCCCTGGCAGAATCCTCTTTGATAACATCCGATACAGCGATCATGCCAAGAAGCTTGCCATCCTTAGCAAAGAAGAGCGGCGTCTTGCCTTCTTCCTGAAGCTTCTTCTCTACACCTTGCATATTCTGATCAACCGAAACAACTGTTCGTATATATCGCCCTGACCCCGCATACAGAGCAACATCATTCTGCTTAGCTGATATGCCATTGCCAGGCAAAGCCTTCCAGTCAACTATAGGATATAGAGGACATGGTGGCTCATCAATAGCACTAACAACAGCCTTCGCAAGCGGATGCTCGCTCCTGACCTCCAGAAGATATGCAGTCGTTATAAGTTCATCCTTAGTAACTCCATCGCACGCCACGATATCCGTAACCATAGGTTTTCCTTCAGTGATGGTGCCCGTCTTGTCAAGCGCCACGATCTGAACTTTACCGGTAGTCTCGAGAGATTCACTCGTCTTGAAGAGGATTCCGTTCTTCGCGCCCACGCCGTTACCAACCATGATAGCAACCGGAGTCGCAAGTCCCAAGGCGCACGGACAGCTTATAACAAGCACACATATAGCGCGCTCAAGAGCAAAAGTCAAGTCAGCACCAAGGATAATCCATATACCCAATACCACGATCGCTATACCTATAACCACAGGCACGAATACACCAGACACCTTATCAGCAATCCTGGCGATCGGCGCTTTAGTCGCCGCAGCATCACTCACCATCTGTATAATCTTGGCAAATGTTGTGTCTTCTCCGACACGACTTGCTCTCGCCCTAAAGAATCCAGACTTATTGATAGTTGCCGCACTTACAGGATCACCCTCCGCCTTATCAACAGGGATTGATTCACCAGTAAGCGCCGACTCATCAACAGCCGAACTGCCCTCTACAATAACTCCATCAACAGGTATCGATTCACCCGGCTTGACAACATATATGTCGCCCTCCACAACCTCGTCGATGCCAACAACATTTTCCACGCCATCACGTACAACAGTCGCAGTCTTCGGTGCCATTTTCATCAGATTCTTAAGAGCATCAGTCGTTCTTCCCTTAGACAGAGACTCAAGAGTCTTACCAACCGTAATAAGCGCTGGAATCATCGCTGCCGATTCAAAGTACAACTGACTGTGATACATATCCATCAGATCAGTATTATGCACTCCTCTCGTAACCATACAAGTCATCTTGTAGAATACATACAGAGACCACCCAAAAGAAACAGACGACCCAAGCGCAACCAAAGCATCCATATTCGGACTTCTGTGTAAGAGCCCCTTAAACCCAGACACAAAAAATGCTTTGTTAATATACATAACTATAATAGCGAGCAACATCTGTGTAAGAGTCAAACCTATATGATTATGAGATAAAAATCCTGGAACTGGCAACCCTAACATGTTATGTCCCATCGTAAGGTACATAAGAACAAGCAAAAAACCAATAGACCACACAAGCCTCTTAACAAGCTTCGGCGTCTCATGATCGGCTAGCGCTTCAGCTTTTGCCATCACTTCCGACTTAAGTCTCGCTCCATAACCAGCATTCTCAACAGCCTTAATAACATCGTCAACGCTTACATCACCTTCAACTCCCATAGAGTTAGTAAGCAAAGAAACACTAACAGACTGAACACCTGATAGTCGTGAAACAGCCTTCTCAACCCTGGCCTGACATGCAGCACACGTCATACCAGTTACAATATACTGTGTCATATTAGCCTCCAACCGAAATGAATATAGTCCCCCCTACTATATGAAGTATATACTAGGGGGGACTATATGTCAAGAGGAAAATTTGCATTATCTACACAAACATTTGATCAAGCTTTATAAACTTATAGAGTTTTATCTTCTAATCCTGATGCTTTTTTATGATTTCATGTGGCAACACAAGTAAAGGAATAACGAGCACCAAAATCACAGAACATATTACATCCATAACAGAAAAATCCACATTAAGAGCCAACGAATTTACAAATCTCATGCATATACTTGCACCTGTTAGCATCACACATATTGGCAAAAACTTTCTTATTCGATATATCTTAAGCTGAGTTTTATCAATCGGAAAATTTGCGAGAAATACAGACATCTTAATATTTATATCTTCATCTAACTTATCTGTCTTTTCATAATACAAACTGTACCTACTTAAAAATAACAACATGCCAAATACAAAGAAAATAGAAGGAAATATAAATGAATATATCGTAATAAATCTGTATTTAACCGGGATATGCATTGGCTCAATAATACAATAAGGAGATGAAATAACCGCAATACCAATTACTGCGCATAATATCCCCACTACCCTCTCCAGATCATCACAATATCGCCCACTCTTATACATAGCATTAAAAAACACATCCAATCTTTCCTGTTGTTTTTTATCAACCTTCCATGCTTTCATGAAATTCCTCCAATCTTCCATCTCTCATGATAGCCATATAATCAGAATTGAACTTTATCTCATGTATATTGTGATTCACCATCAGTACAGTGATACCTATCTCTGCTATAAGGTGTCTTAGCGTATCATAGAATTCTTTTTTGAATATCGGATCAAGCCCTTCAGTTGGCTCATCCATAAGAAAAAGCTTAGGTGAATGTGACAGACCAAAAGCAAACTGCATCTTAATCTTCTCACCACGCGACATAGTCCTATAAGAATAGCAGTTTAAGATACCCATCTGCTTGAGTAATTCAGTATATCGATTCATATCAAAGTTATCATAAAAAACTCCGAGAGCTTTACCGTTCTGCACAGGATCACACAAACCGAGAAAACAATTGTCTTCAGATATAACACCTATGTCATTCATAATCCTGACATACTGTCCGATTATATCCTCTCCGCCAACACGAATCACTCCAGTGTAAAGTTTTTTGTCACTTAAGATATATCGCAAAAGTGTCGACTTGCCACAACCATTTTCACCAGTTATGGCGTAGATATAGCCTTCTTCTAGCTTGAAGCTCACATCATGAAGCGAGAATCTCTTAGACTTACCAGAAACGCTCGAAAACTCAAGTATTGTACTCATATATTATCCTCCCCTACAGCATCATATATAGTATCGGCCATTTCGATAAAATCTTCCTTAGTTATACCAGCTCGTCTAACATCTTTCACCAGTTCAGTGAAGCGCTTTTCTATTAGCATAAGTTGCTTTTCTCTAAGATAATCTGTGTTGTACTCGCACACATAGAAGCCTTTACCTGGCACAGAACGAATCAGTCCATCACCTTCTAGTTCCTCATAAGCACGCTTAGTTGTAATCATACTGACCGAAAGGTCTGCTGCGAGA
>DOVJ01000054.1 GCA_003520145.1 Eubacterium sp. | reverse complement strand
TCTTCGGCATTCAACTCACTAAGAGTTGTATAAAGAGTAGTAGACTTACCAGAACCGGTAGGACCTGTAACCAGGATGATACCATGCGGATTCCTGATTATACCATCGAACTTCTTAAGATCCTCTTCACGAAGACCGAGGTCCTTCTTATCTCTGTTAAATCCTTCCTTAGAAGCAATACGCATAACGACCTTCTCGCCGTATACAGTTGGGAGGTTAGATACACGGATATCATACTCTCTTCTGTCGACATTGATAGTGATACGACCATCCTGCGGTTTACGCTTCTCTGATATATCCATACCTGACATGATCTTAAGACGTGCGATCATGGCAGTGAATACGCTCTTATCATATACATCGATCTCTCTAAGAGCACCATCGACTCTGTAACGGATACGTACATTGTACTCGAAAGGCTCGATATGAATATCGGATGCTCTCTGTCTAACGGCACCCTCTATGATGCTGTTAACAAGCTTAACGATAGGTGCGTTCTCAAGTTCTTCCTTACGTGCAGCCTCTTCTGCAGCAGCCGCTTCATCAACAGCGTTGGTCTGATCAGCTTTCAACTGCTCTGCAAGTTCATTCGCCTGTGACTTACCATAGACCTTATCGATAACATAGTTGATATGGTCTCTCATCGCAAGTACCGGCTTAGCCTGGTAACCAGTATAGATGTTAAAGTCATCCATAGCATCCAGGTTCATAGGATCCGACATAGCCACTATGATGGTACTTGCCATAGTCTCATCATGATAAAGCGGAAGGATGTTGTACTTACGGAGGAATGATTCAGGCACAAGCTTGAACACATCCTCATCAAAAGCGATCTCACGAACATCTATATAATCTATCTGCAAATGTTTCTTCAGGACCTCAATCATGACTTCCTGAGGAACATAGCCAAGCTTAACTATTACGTCACCTAAAAGATCGTTACCCTTCTTCTTCTCTTCAAGAGCAATCTGCAACTGCTCTTCTGTTATGAGCTCTCTCGAAAGAAGGAGCTCACCAATTCTCATCTTTCTTTTAAAACTTGACATAATTCCACCTCCAGACTTATGTGCTGATATAGAGTATAGCACATTTTACGCATTATTTCAAGGTATTTATCACATATTCTTTTTCTTTTGGTTTTATAAGCTCTTCTTTAAGAACCTCAAGATCCTTGTCACACTTGTAGTAATCCTTCGCATGCTCAAGTCCGAACTTGTATTCCTCGCCCGCCATGTACACGTTCGGGAATTCGAATACAAAGTAGCCCTCTTCAGTGGTCAGATCATTCGATACAGAAGCTTTATAAATCATGTACAGATAATTGTTGTCCTTGCCATCTTCAAGAGTCTTTTCCGTCAGATACAGGCACTGCACAAGTGTACTATCCTCGATATACTCGTTACTGCTGCTTCCTAAGTAATCCTTGTTGTGAGTCATGCGATACACAAGTCTTTTTGTGTTGTCCTTTGCTTCATCCATAAGAGTCTGCTTGCACGAAGAATCCACAGTATCAAGATTCGAGGCAACCTCTTCCTTACTCAGAAAATGATTCGTCTTCTCGCCGATCATGTATTCCTTTTCAGTCTGTGTAAATACACAACCCTCAGGCGCAGTAGCGGTGATCGTTATCTTAAGTACGTCTCCTGCTGCCAAAAATCCCTTATGGCTAAGTACATACTCATAACCTATCCCGTCTATGACAGGTGTGATCTTAGGGCTTATCCCCTTAAGGGATACAGCTGCCGCCGCAAAAGGATCGATCTCCTTAGCCAGCTCAAGATTCTCAGGCTTCACAACCACAGGATCAGTATTCACACCCTCAGGAAAAGCCGTGATCTCAGCCTGTTTTTCAAGGCCGAATGATATCTTAAAAGGCTTCCCGTTAGTCGCCACCTTAACACTCGTAGTAGTCTTAAGTTCAAGAACGAAAGCCTTCGCTTTCTCTGCATCATATATACCCTTATCAACAAGGTCCTTCTCAAGCCTTTCCTTGTCTATATCTACGTTGATACCGGCATATCCACTGTAACCGTCATAGGTCACAGTCACATAATCCGTAAGATTAATAGTTTTTTTCTTATTACAGCCCGATGCACAAAGCACCACACTAAGACACAGAGCACCCAAGATCGCTCTGCCCTTCATATTACTTAAGCTTCTCAATCAATACCTCCATATACCCTTATATTAGTAAGGGCGCAATTTTCTCCCGTAATTCCCACATACACGATAAGATCACCAGAAGACAGCTTAGTTGTATGCTTTATCTCCACACCGTGATTAACAGTGTACATAACTATCCTGTTTCTCTTTCTCTCAAAGAGTATCTCACACTCAGCACCCGCTTTGTTATACTCCTTCCATGCATCCCAGCCCTCAAAGCTCTCATTACGCTTAGCTTCTATGACTACACTGCTTCTGTCTACATCACCGATTTCTTCTCCATCCAAGCGTATACAGCTCTTTATCGTGTAATCAGAAGTATCTTCCTTTCCCTCAGGAACAGTATACAGCATAACATGAGGACAATCCCATATATGATTCGAATAAGGAAGTGTCTGAGTATGGAAAGCTATCCTGAGACCATCAACCACACGTATACCTTGCGTCTTAGCCGTATGGTATCCTTCTATCTCAACATTTTCCAGATCACCATTAAGTCTGTTGATATGTCCTACCTTAGGCACGATCCTCTCTATATAGTCCTCTGATATGCTCTTCTTTCCTCTTGATATCCTAACCTTATCGATACTGCAGTTTTCACCGGTCAAAGCCATATACACGTTACGAACATCTTCTCTTAAGACCACAACATACTGAAGGTGATCTTCG
>DOVJ01000243.1 GCA_003520145.1 Eubacterium sp. | reverse complement strand
GTCTTCGGATCATACTTAGGCTGATAGTAGACTACGAATTCTTCATGATCAAGAGCATATTGCTGCCTCTCGGCAACCTTGTCAACCCACATCGTTTCTTCAAGAAGTTTTTCATCAAAGAAGTTTATTCCCGAATCATCGCTGTTTTCCAAAAGAGAACATGCAGACCATGCATAATTATATTCACGCTCGATATTACTTCCTCTGTCAATCCTCTTGATTCCTGCATGAAAAGAGAACTTGTGAACAGAATATATATGCTCAAGATTATCTATGAGTTTGCCAATACGCACTCGAAGGCTTTCATCATCTCCTGCTTTCATAAGAAGAACAAAGTTAGCCGCATCATTTCTCGCACATATCTCATCTGACTCTAAAGATGCTACGATGGTATTGTACACTGACTTAAGAACCCGCTCGCCTTCTATAGCCGAATGGCACACGCAGAAATTCCCATACTTGACAAGAAGGATGTTGACGATGGCAAAATCTGTCTCAGCAAGCTTTCTCTTCTTAAGTATCCTCGCAGCTTTAGCATCAAACCACAGTTTGTTCTTTCCACCGGTTATATCGTCGCCGAATACAAGATCAACTGTCTGATTATGATTCTTAAACTCTAAGATCACGCCCACTATAGCAAGTATACTAAGCACGATAACCAAAAGACCAAGCACAAGCAGAATTATGCCCAAGGCAAACACATCCACTTTGTCAATGGCAACGACATATTCACTTAAGACATATCCGCCGTCAGTAGTATCGAATCTAAGCCAATACTTAAAGTCTATACTCTCTGCATCGGCATCCTCTACCATGCTCTCATCTAGCGCATAGACACGTATAGTCTTTCCTATACCAAAAGGCGCACTGGCTGAGCTTTCCTTAGGTTCTTCCCCGTTATAATTGCCAGCAATTCTCTTTTTATCCGCATCATATATCACATACCGCCTGCCAGTTGCGACCAGAGCCTGGTTTCCATATTGCTCATAGGAAGCCTTAAGAGTCCATATATCACTCATAGACGCAGCAGTTTTAGAATAAATAGCATAATAGAATACAAGCCTAAAAAGCAGAACCTGCATAGCGAATATGAATACCACCATCGCAATCTTAAGCAACGCGCCGATAACCGGTGATTCAATCCTTGTAAGCTTTATCTTCCTGTTGATCTTTTTGTTGGTCTTATTATCCATCTATAATCAGAAGTTCCTTCCGTTATGACCCCAATCTCTGAATCCCTGATATGTCACATATACGTTATTCCCTGGGATTTCAAGATTCCTCTCAAGTATATCGCATATTGCAGCGGTCATACGATCTGCCGCATCACTTCTTATATCGCCAAGAGCTTCAACAGTTATCATAGCGCCCTTTTCAAGCTCTCTGCCTCCCATGTAAAGAGGTGTCTCATCCTCAAAGCCAAGCATGAGATAGCTCTCAGGCTTACCCATGATAGATATAGCCTTGCCGTATTCTCTTGCAAGATCATCTCTCTTCTTCTTATCAAGCTTCACAGTTACCTTAGAATTAATAAATGGCATATTATTGCTCCTTTCCTATTGCATCAAGTTCATATGGTGTGTTCTGATATACATAATAATTGAGCCAGTTAGAGTATATCGTATTCGCATGGCATCTCCAGCTAAGAAGCGGCTTGTTAGAAGGATCATCGTTAGGATAATAGTTCTTCGGAAGATCCACATCGTCAAGGCCCTTATCCACATCTCTTCTGTACTCCTTATCAAGAGTCAGTCTGTCGTACTCAGGATGGCCGAGTATGAACACCCTCCTATCTGTCTTATCTATCACAAGATATATACCAGCCTCGTCTGATTCCGCAAGGATCATGAGATTCTCATTCTCCTCTATCTCCTGTCTAGAAACAGCTGTATAGCGCGAATGCGGTGCCAAGAACACGTCATCGAAGCCTCTTACAAGTGGAACCTTACGGTTAAGAACCTTGTGCTCGTAGATGCCAAAAACCTTCTTCTTAAGCAGATGCTTGCCTATGCCGTAGTGGTAGTAAAGCCCTGCCTGAGCGCCCCAGCACAGGTGAAGTGTAGAAGTAACATGAGTGTTAGTCCACTCCATGATAGTCTTAAGTTCCTCCCAGTAGTCAACCTCCTCAAACT
This sequence comes from Eubacterium sp., assembly GCA_003520145.1. Classification (GTDB taxonomy): domain Bacteria; phylum Bacillota; class Clostridia; order Lachnospirales; family Lachnospiraceae; genus UBA9775. Next base: position 6,329 of record DOVJ01000243.1, on the reverse strand, counting down.
TAAGCTTCTCAACAGGTGCACCTGTTATGATCATACCATCATACTTCTTATCCTTGATCTCGGAAAATGTCTTGTAAAACATGTTCAGATGTGAAGCAGATGTATTCTTCGACACGTGCGACTCTATCTGAAGAAGCGTTATGTTAGTCTGAAGAGGAGAATTAGATAGAGAACGCAGGATTGCAACCTCTGTATCCTCCTTAAGCGGCATGATGTTGAGGATAATGATCTCAAGCGCTCTTATATCCTGACTTACCGCTCTGTCTTCATCCATCACAAATATATTTTCGCCTTCAAGGACAGCCCTTGCAGGCAGATTGTTTTGTACTCTTATAGGCATATTCTTACACTCCTTGCAACATATCCTGCACATCAGCCTCTGATATGATAGTCACACCAAGCTTGCGCGCATCCTGATTTTTCTTCGAATTAGAGGTAACATCGTTGTTGATGAGATAATCGGTAGAAGCCGATACAGCGCTCGCAACCTTGCCTCCATTCTGTTCTATGATATTCTTAAGTTCAGCTCTGTTCTTGAAGTTCTCCAAAGACCCTGTTATGACAAATGTCTTGCCACCTATCTTCGAATTCTCAACTATAGCCTCGCTCTTAGTTATCCTGACAACAGCAAGAAGCTTTCTGACAACAGCCATGTTCTTCTCACTGTCAAGGAAAGTCCTTATGTTCGCAGCAAGAACATCTCCAATCCTGTCTATCGCTGTCAGTTCTTCAACACTTGCTGCAAACAGCTTCTCAAGATCATTATCAAAGTGCTTCTTAAGAAGCTTTGAATTAGACAATCCAAGCCCTGCTATTCCCAGAGAATTAAGGAAGTTCTCCATAGTTACATCCTTGGATTTCTCTATCGAAGCAACCATGTTATCAAAGCCCTTCTTACCAAAGCCCTTGGTATTAGTTATAACCTCTTCATGCTTAGGCAATTCATATATATCTGATATATCATGCAGAAGCCCCATCTCTACGAACTTCTCAAGGGTACTCTCAGACAAACCTTCTATGTTGAAGCAGTCTCTCTCTACAAAGTGAGTCAGGCTCTTGATATGCTTTGCAAGACACTCAGGATTGCTGCAAACTAGAGTCTTAGAGCCATTCTGATCTCTTATCTCAAGTTCTTTCTGACACACAGGACACTTATCAGGAATCTGAAGATTACCGCTTTTCGTGAGATTCTCATCTATCTGCGGTATGATCATATTGGCCTTATAAACAGTTATCTCATCACCTATGCCAAGCATCAGATCCTCTATATAGCTTAAGTTGTGAAGAGAAGCTCTAGATACTTCTGTTCCCTCTAATTCAACTGTATCAAATACAGCCACAGGATTTATAAGACCGGTTCTAGAAGGACTCCACTCCACTTCGCGAAGAACAGTCTGACGCTTCTCATCCTTCCACTTGAAGGCTATCGCGTTACGAGGAAACTTAGCGGTCCTTCCAAGACTTATGCCATATTCGATGTTATCATACATCAGAACAAGACCATCAGTCGGATAAGCATAAGACTCTATCTTATCAGAATAAGCAGCAACACAATCAGCTACAGATGAACCATCACATACCATGTATTCAACCACATCAAAGCCCTGGCTCTTAAGCCACACAAACTCCTGCTCATGAGAATTCATAAAGTCAACACCTGCAGCTGACACAAGTCCAAAAGCAAAGAAGTTGACATTACGTCTTGCAGTGATCTCGCTGTTAAGCTGACGAACAGAACCAGAACAGAGGTTTCTAGGATTCTTATATACCTCTTCACCCTCTGGCAGACGTGAATTAACAAGTTCGAAGTCCTCATAACTTATGACAGCTTCACCTCGCACAACTAGCTCTCCCTCATAAGGAATCCTAAGCGGTACATTCTTAAAAGTCCTCGCATTAGCGGTTATCAGCTCACCGACCTCGCCATTGCCACGAGTAACTGCGGACTTTAGTTCCCCCGATGCATATGTAAGAACTATCGTTAGCCCATCCATTTTCCATGAAAGAAGGCTCTTATGTTCCCCTGCAAATGCAGCAAGCGCCTCGACAGACTTGGTCTTATCAAGACTTAACATAGGGCTTACATGCACAACCTTCGGCAGCGAGCTTACTATCTCATACCCAACCTTGTGTGTAGGTGAAGAGCTGAGCACTATACCAGTCTTCTTCTCGAGTTCCACAAGTTCATCATAGAGCCTGTCATACTCGATGTTGGACATGATCTCCTTCTCTGTTGCATAATAAGCTCTTGATGCCTCATCGAGGATTCTTACGAGTTCCTCTATCCTTTGTCGTTCCTTTGTCAGATCCTCTGCCACTTTTCAAAACTCTCCTTCTAAGTTCTTCTAATTCCTCGCCCTGAAGGATTCTGTACTTGCCTTCCTTCAGGTCTCCTAACTTTATGTTCTCTATTCTTATGCGCTTTAGTGTTATAACCTTATAACCAAGCACTTCGCACATACGCCTTATCTGGCGGTTAAGCCCCTGCATGAGCTCTATGTCAAATACCCTCTTTGATATCCTCTTAACCTTGCAGCGACGGGTCACCTTACCGAGAATCTCTACACCTTCACTCATGTGTCTTATGAATTCGTCAGTGATATCCTTATCAACTTCTACCACATACTCCTTAGTATGATTCTCTGACGTCTTAAGAAGATGATAAGTAAGGTCTCCATCATCCGTAAGAAGTATAAGCCCCTGCGAGTCCCGATCGAGCCTTCCCACAGGATAGATCCTTGTCGGAAAATCGATATGATCCACGATATTATCTTTATCATCCTTGGCTGCTGTACAGACTATACCCCTGGGTTTATTAAAAGCGATCACAAGAGCTTCCTTCTTAGCTAAGGTTACAAGCTGTCCATCTACTCTGACAGCATCTCCCTCATAGACCATGGAGCCCACGACCGCCTCTTCATCACCTATATATACGCGTCCTGCCGCGATAAGTTCATCGGCATGACGTCTTGAACAAAAGCCTGCAGTTGACAGATATTTGTTGATTCTTATACCTTCAGCTTCCATAACAACATTCTCCTAATGCATCTGAGAAGATTCGAACTCCCGCAAACCTGGTACCGGAAACCAGTGCTCTATCCCCTGAGCTACAGATGCCTGTGAACGCCTATGCGTTCATAACGATTGAGATAATCGTCTCAGGCGAGGTCTTTCCCCCGCCCAAGACGTATCAAGTCTCGCACCTAATTCATGACAAAAAGCTTAATTCACGCTTTTCTCTGTCATATATGTACACACTATCTGACAGATATTCTGTCAGGCTGACATTGTCGCGATTCACAACAGACACCATCTCCTTAAGGTTCTCTCTATCCTCGCGGTTTCTAAGGATCAGAACCTCATGAACACTCGATGGCAGTATGATAAGATCAGACTTAAGCTCATCTGCAAAGCTCTTTAAGTTATCCTCAAAGAGGAGATACACAGCCCCATAATTAAGCTTCTTGTTGCTCGCAACATACATAAAGCCTCTTTCATCATCACCTAAGCTGCCACACGGAAACATATGTCCAACATAATCTATGATGTCCTTGATGACAAATTGCGATTTGCGAAGAGTATTATCATAAGCAACCTCGTACAACTCGCTCTCTGTCATCTCCCACCTAGAAAGCAGCCTGTTATCTATGGTAAATGCATATATGAGCTGATCATCCTCATCGCACGATACATCCACATAATACACCACCGCAAGATCAAGAAAATCACGATTTGGCTTACCCTTCAGAAAATCGGCATTCTTCTCTTTGTTGACCAGCTTGATCCTTACCTTATCTCTGACATATTCAAAGTCAAGCAGTTCCTCAGTAACACAAGGTCTGTCATCAGGCAATTCGTTATATAACCGAACGATCTCATCAGCTATATCCGACAACGTGCGCCCTTCCACATAATTGCCATAATACCCATCACAATACAATATAGGTGATAACATGCAATTATCATCCCTTATGATGATACCTGCTCTGGTCACATCATTCACCTTAGTGGTGTTGTTGACCATAATTTGCTTTGTCGGGAATCTGTCTTGCAAAACAGCCCTCAGTTTTTCGATGAATTCTTCCATCTTAAAGTTCCTCCCAGAAAAAAATATTAGAAAAATATGTCACACTTTTCGTGCTCGATGACATATATATATTGAAACCTTGTTTCTTCTGGTGGAGAAACTTAAAAACAGTAGCAACCTGGTACGTTGCTACTGTTTTATTTTATAATCAAACTGGGGATTTGTCAAGTACATACTACACCAGCACCAATATCCAAACAAATATCGTGAATATCGAGCAAAGTGTCGTCACCACAACATACTCTCCTGCAAGTGCTGCATCGCCACCCATGCTCTGTGCCATCGGAAAAGAAGCTGCCGCAACAGGTGTTGCAAAGCTACAGAACACCGCAAAGCTTTCTTCCGCAGCAAAGTCAAAGACACCAAGCCTCATGAGACACACAACGATAGCAGGCACCACTATCAACTTCTGAACTGTCGTTATGACAAGCGGCACCTTGTTGCGACTCATATCTGAGATATGAAGAGTTCCGCCGAGCACAAAAAGCGACATCGGCGTAGCTATTCCAGCAAGAACAGAGACCGGCGACGCAAGACACTCTGGCATAGTCACAGGAAGCAGATTGAAGATAACACCTGCGATTGCGCCGATGATCAACGGATTCTTCAAGACATTTAGAAGAAGCTTCTTTACAGTAACGCTCTTTCCCCTGTAACACTCAAGAACCACTACCGACACTATGTTATACAAAGGCACGATAAATGCTATGAGTATGCATGCTTTTACGGCTCCCACGGGACCATACACGCTCTCCACAAGCGGTATGGCATACAAAACCGCATTGCTTCTAAACGAGGCCTGTATCATGACGCCGCGCCTTTTGTTTTCCTTCACAAAGATTGGTATCACAAGACATGATACGATTATAAGTACCACTGTTGCGATGAAAGCAAATACCACATAATAGCTTCCTCTTAACGTGGAAAAATCCACATCATAGAGATTGTTGAACATGATGAACGGGAAGAAACACTTGAAGACAGTTGTGTTGAGCTGCTTTAAAAAGTCCTCCTTCACTAAGCCTATACGCTTACAGATGATTCCCATAAGTATATATACTACAAAAGGCATAACTGCACTAAGCGCAATCATAAAGTTATCCATATATTACACCTCTTTCAAACCTGATACCTAAAGCTATTATACCAAAGCTCTCAAAAAAATAACAGATTTTTTTCAAATACCTATTGCTATATATCGTTTTCTCTGATATACTAGATGTAGTTTTAAAAACTACGAAAGGAACTTTACAAAACTATGAAGCCATTTGTGTTATCTACTGACTCAGCGTCAGATATGCCTAAAGAATTTCATGAAAAGTACGATATAGACTGCCATTCACTCTTCTACACTATCGACGGAGAGACTTATGGCAACGATAAGCAGCTCGACATCAAGGACTTCTATGCACGTGTGCGCGCAGGTTCTATTCCTACCACTACAGGTACTAACCCTGAGGATTCTTATGACAAGTTCGTCAAGAGAGTCGAGAACGGCCAAGACATCATCCATGTAGCATTCTCAGAGGTTATGAGTGCTTCTTACCAGAACGCTGTGATTGCTAAGAACATGGTTCTTGAAAAGTATCCTGATGCGAAGATCACTGTTATAGATAGCAAGTGCGGTACTGTAGGTCAGGGTCTCCTTGTTCACAAGGCTAACCAGTTAAGACTTGCTGGCAAGTCTTATGAAGAAGTTGTTGACTGGATCGAAGCAAACAAGCTTCATATCGGTCATCAGATCCTCGTAGACGATCTTAACCATCTCTGCCGCGGCGGTCGTATCAGCAAGTCCAAGGCCATTATCGGTTCAATCGTTGGTTTCAAGCCTGTTATCAACATCGATGACAGCGGTCACCTTATCAATGTTACTAAGATCCGTGGACAGAAGAAAGGCCTTAACTGGCTCATCGATTCAGTTGGCAACCTTCAGGGAAGCTACGCAGATCAGAATGATACCATATTCATCTCTCATGCTGATGCTTTAGAGAATGCTCAGTACGTAGGCGAAGGCATCAAAGCCAAGTATGGTACTAAAGAAATCCTCTATTCTTACTTCTCACCTACTATCGGCGCCCATGTAGGCCCTGGTACAGTAGCTGTTGCCTTCATGCAGGAAACAAGAGAAAAGGAAAACTAATATAGCCTAAATCACACACTCACATAAACAAAAACCCGGTAGTGCACATTGCAACCACCGGGTTTTTTTCCGCTGTCATAAGGGGTACTAGAGCCTCAAAAA
>DOVJ01000244.1 GCA_003520145.1 Eubacterium sp. | reverse complement strand
ATGGAAAAGATATCAAAGTTTATCTCAAGACTTAATTAGGATGATTATATGCAGCAGATTAAAGCAGAATACGTAAACCCTTTCTTGATGGCTGCCCGTTCCGTTGTCGGGATGGCGTGCCAGGTAGAGGTAGAGATTCAAAAACCGTATATCAGAACTGAGAGCTATGGTGAAGATACTGTCACCATAGCGATAGGAATCACAGGAGAGTTTGTTGGTGATACAGTTATCGCCATACCTCTCGATGTGGCTTTATTCCTTGCGTCCTGCATGATGATGATGCCTGTTACGGAATTTGATGAGATCCCTAAGAGTGCCATAAGTGAGCTTGGCAATATGATCATGGGAAATGCAGCTACATTTTTCTCTACACAGGAGATAGGTGTGGATATCACACCTCCGACTATGAAGCAGGGAGTGTATGAGATTCCTGCGAAAGCTGCAGGTATATGTATTCCGCTGGTCGTGAATAAAGATAAGAAGATGGAGATAAGTATATATACATCATGATCAATATAGTATTACATGAACCAGAGATAGCTCTCAATACCGGCAATATAGGAAGGTCTTGTGTGGCCACGGGCGCAGCGCTTCATCTTATCGAGCCTTTTGGGTTTGTGATAGATGACAAGCGTATAAAGAGGGCCGGTATGGATTATTGGGATAAACTCGATCTTCACAGATATGATGATTATCAGGATTTTCTTTCGAAGAATCCCAGTGCTAAGGTATATATGGCTACAACCAAAGCAAAGAAAAGATATGATGAAGTTGAATTCCATGATGGTGATTATATCATGTTCGGAAAGGAAAGTGCGGGTATACCTGAGGAAATTCTTGTTGATAATGAGGATAACTGTATAAGAATACCTATGAGATCGAATATCAGATCCTTGAATCTTGCTAATTCCGTTGCCATAATACTGTATGAAGCTATGAGGCAGACGGGTTTTCAGGATCTTGAATCCGAGGGTGAGCTTCATCGACTTCATTGGAAGACAGATAATGAGCTGTAAAACAATCATTAGGACAAGCTGCAAAAAGATGACGAACTTTTGCTGTCGTCCCTATGATTGTTTTTTTAAAAGCCGCTTTTTTAGAAGATATGAAAGACAGATATAAGAACGTATATAATACACTTGAATATAACTTAATACTTAAGGAGATAGCCACTTTCGCCGGCTCTAAGCCCGGCAAGGATAAGGTACTTACTCTTCTTCCGGGATATGAATTCAAAAGTGTCAGTGATGAATTGACAAAGACCAATGATGCGCTTTCGCGTATCACAAGGAAGGGGCCAGTGTCCTACGCGGGGCTTGACTTTCTTGATGAAGAATTATCTCTTCTTACAGTCGGTTCGTCGCTTACGGCTGCTGAATTACTCAAGGTTGACAGAATCTTAGAGTGTGCTGTAAGAGTGAAGGATTATGGATGTGTCGAAGTGATAAGTGATTCTCTTTCTTCTGCATTCGATGAGATCGATGCCTTAGGCCATATTCACAGAGAGATCAGTCGCTGTATCATATCCGAGGATGAGATAAGTGATACAGCAAGTGCTGCTCTTTTTGAGATAAGAAAAAAGCTTAAGCTCATGGATGAACAGATACATCATGAACTTAATCGTATTGTGAATTCTCAGAGTACAAGGACTTATCTTCAGGACGGTGTCATTACAAGCCGTAACGGACGATACTGTGTGCCTGTTAAGGCAGAGTATCGCTCTATGGTTCCTGGTATCATCCACGATGAGTCTCAATCGAAGGCGACCATATTCATAGAGCCGATGGTGGTCGTTAAGCTTACTAACGACATGAATCAGCTTAAGATCGACGAGAAGAAGGAGATAGATATAATCCTTGCTAAACTTTCTAAGCTTGTATATGAGTCTTCGGATGTGATCCGAAGGGATATAGAGATTCTGACAATGCTTGACTTTGTCTTTGCAAAGGGGCTTTATGCGAAGGAATATAACTGTATTATGCCTGTTTTGAATCATAAGGGTCTGATAGATATAAAGCAGGGAAGACATCCTTTGATTGATAAGAATAGAGTCGTGCCTATAGATATCAGACTTGATTCTGATACTTCCATGGTTGTCATAACAGGACCGAATACCGGCGGTAAGACGGTATCGCTTAAGACAGTCGGGCTTTTTGTGCTCATGACCATGGCGGGTATTCTCATACCTGCAAGGTATGGAAGCAGTATATCGGTTTTTGACGGAGTATATGCGGATATCGGCGATGAGCAGAGTATTGAGCAGAGTCTCAGTACATTTTCATCACATATGGTGAGGATAGTTGATTATCTGAAGGATATTACTCCTAAGAGCCTGGTTCTTTTTGATGAACTTGGGGCAGGTACTGATCCGACTGAAGGTGCTGCACTTGCGATGGCGATACTTGACCACCTTCATAAGAAGAATATCAGGTGTATAGCTACTACTCACTATAGTGAGATCAAGCTTTATGCTCTTTCTACGCCGGGGGTTATTAACGCAAGCTGTGAATTCGATGTGGCAAGCTTAAGTCCTACATACAGGCTTCTCATGGGTGTTCCGGGAAAGAGCAATGCTTTCGCTATCTCTAAGAGGTTAGGACTCTCTGATGAGATCATAGATGAGGCAAGGACGAAGCTTGATGAAAACAAGACAAACTTCGAAGATGTCATAGTTTCGCTTGAAGAATCCAAAGCAATCGTCATGAAGGAAAAAGAGGAGATCGCCGAATATAAGGCTCAGATTAAGAAGCTTCAGGAAGCGCTTGCGAAGAAGAACGAGAATATAGACAACAAGAAAGATGAGATCATAAGGCGTGCCAATGAAGAGGCTGGCCGTATCATGGCTGAAGCTAAGGCTACAGTAGATCAGGCCATAAGAAATCTCAATAAGTACGGCTCTGTTGAAGCGCTTGAGAAGGAGCGTACCAAGCTTCGTGAAGGTATGAAGGAAAAAACTGAGAAGGCTCAGGTTAAGGCTGTTAAGGGCAAGCTTACGGCTTCTGATATTAAGGAAGGCATGACGGTTCGCATAATAAGGCTTAATACAATCGGCACTGTTGTGTCACTGCCGAATTCTAAGGGCAATCTCTATGTAACCTGTGGAAGTCTCAGTACACAGGTCAATATCTCTGATCTTGAGATAGTACCTGAGGAACCTAAGTCTAACAAGCCTGGAAAGAGCAGCGCTTCGAAGATAAAAGCAGGTAAGAGTCTTTCTGTATCTGCAGAGATCAATCTCATAGGTATGACTAAGGATGAAGCTATCATGGCTCTTGATAAGTACTTAGATGATGCATATATAGCGCACATAAGTCCTGTTCGTATAGTGCATGGTAAGGGAAGCGGTATACTTAGAGAAGCGGTAGCACAGAAGCTTAGGAGAACTAAGACTGTTAAGTCTTACAGACTCGGTGAATATGGAGAGGGCGATTCTGGCGTAACAATAGCTGAGTTTAACTGATTACACTAACTTGAAAGGGATGAAGACATGAGTGAAAAACAGAAGATACTGATAGTTGATGATGACAGGAATATAGCTGAACTCATATCGTTGTATCTTGTCAAGGAGTTCTATGAGACAAGAATAGTTGAGAGTGGCGGTGATGCCATGGATGCATTTCATGAATTCTCTCCGAATCTCGTGCTGCTTGATCTCATGCTTCCTGTTAAGGATGGATACCAGATCTGCACAGAAATCAGGAAGGAATCTAAGGTTCCGGTGATCATGCTCTCAGCAAAGGGTGAGGTATTCGATAAGGTTCTTGGACTTGAGCTCGGTGCTGATGACTATATGATCAAGCCTTTTGATTCTAAAGAACTTGTGGCCAGAGTAAAGGCTGTGCTTCGAAGATATAACAGTGATGATGATACGGTTGCAGATACACCTAAGGAAATCGTGTCTTATGAGGATCTTGAAGTTAACTTAAGCGACTACAGTGTTACTTACTGTGGTACGAGGCTTGATATGCCTCCTAAGGAACTAGAACTTCTATACTTCCTTGCATCTTCTCCTAATCAGGTATTTACGCGTGAACAGCTTCTTAGTCATATCTGGGATTATGGATACGATGGAGATACAAGAACAGTAGATGTTCACATAAAGAGGATCAGAGAGAAGATACATGATCACGAGAAGTGGCGTATAACAACAGTTTGGGGAATAGGTTATAAGTTTGAAAGGCGCGGTTAATGAATAACAAGCTTTCGATGAAATTCGTGGTGGGATATATACTCATCCTGCTTACAGGCTTCATACTGGTGGCTATGGTCTTTCCGGATGTCATAAGAAAACGGCTGGTGAATGATGTCATGAGTGATATGCGTCAGGACGCAAGCCGTGTTGTAGAGGATGGTATGAAAGACCTCTATGGTCCGCGTTCAAGCGGTATAAGTGAAGAGAAGCTTCTTGTAGAGCTTCATGACAGAATCGCCGATGTGTCGCAATATACAGATAAGAGGATCATACTTGTCGATGCGAATACGCAGGCTATAATTATGGATTCTGACACTTCTCTTGATGAGACCAGATATAAGCATATGTATGGTTTTGATGTAGCTTCCTATACAGGCTATCCTGTGTATTCTGTCAGTATGCCACTCGAGTACTCCTTCAGAGTGCTTGCGTATGTGACTGTGAGCATAGATAAGAGTGAGATAGATAAGGAAGTGTACAGGATCAATCGCGTTAATTACTTAGTTTATCTGTGCATGTTCGTGTTGTCTTTTGTTTTGTTCATCATCTATGTGTTTGAGGTTGAACGCCCTATACGTGCTATCCTTAAGGTCACGAAGAAGTATGAGGATGGCAGCTATGACGCGAGGATCAAGCCTCATGACAGTGAGGACGATATAGGCAAGCTTGCTATGTCACTCAACTATATAGCTACGGAATTCGGTGAGATAGAAGCCTATGAGAAGAACTTTATAGCAAATGTTTCGCATGACTTCAGGTCTCCGCTCACATCAATCAAAGGCTATCTTGAGGCTATGCTTGATGGAACTATACCTCCTGATATGCAGGAGAAGTATCTGAATATCGTCATAGCTGAGACAGAGAGGCTTAATAAGCTCACAAGCAGCATATTGTCACTCAGTGATATGGATAGAAAGAGCATATCCTTAGATATAACCACGTTCTCAATCAATCAGGTGATCAAACAGGTTATCGAAACATTTGGGGGAATATGCAGAGGCAAGGATATACAGTTTGAACTCGAATTCTCTGATGAGGATGTGAAGGTTAAGGGAGATCTCGAGAAAATCAAACAGGTTATGTACAATCTCGTGGATAACGCGATCAAGTTCAGTCCGAATAATTCGTCTATAAGGATATCGGTTGCGGACAGAAACGGCAAGGTGTACATAAGCGTTAAGGATCACGGCATAGGCATACCTAAGGCTGATATACCTAAGATATGGGATCGTTTTTATAAAACAGATCTCTCAAGAGGCAAGGATAAGAAGGGTTCGGGACTTGGACTCAGCATAGTTAAGGATATCATAACTGCACATAAATCCAATATAGATGTTACCAGTACTGTGTCAGGAGGAACGGAATTCACGTTCTTTCTTCCTGAAGCTTAACGGGAGGGTGTATGGACAATAATTCTGAATATAATCTTTATACCGAGAAGATTACTAATAAGGGCAAGACAAAAAAGAGAGTCAAGAGATTCCTGCTGTATATCTTTATGACTGTATTCTTAAGTACTATCGCGGCGGTTGTGTTCTTTGAGGTGAATGGCTATCTAAAGAAGATATCGACAGATGAGAAGACTAAAGAGAAGGTTTCCATCATAATACCTGATGAGAGTAAGAGCGTTGACACAACCTCTACAGCTTCACCTGATTCTACCTCACAGTCTGAGGTAGAAACTGTGTATGTGAATGAGAACAACGAGATTCTTCAGGTTGCTAAGCAGTCTTATGGCAGTCTTGTTAAGGTCAGCGCATATATCAACACATCGGCTGTTTTCCAGACACTTTATGAGAAGGTGTGTATGGGCGCTATTATCATCGGCGAAGATCGTAAGTTTTACATACTGTGTGACTTCGGTACAGTTGATAAGGCCGACAATATAGTCATAAGAACCTATAACGGAATAGAGAAGCAGGCGACACTTCTTGCCGGAGATCAGACTACAGGGATAGCTATATTAAGCATGGAGCTTAGTGAGGAAGAGTATAACAGAAATCAAAACAGTGATTTTAATAAGACTAGGGTTTTCGAGATAGCTAATTCTAATGGTGTGATGGTAGATGATACTGTTGTTGCTGTAGGAAATATCTGTAACGGCGAATTTACCTACAATGTAGGCAGGATAACCAATAATACTAATTCTGAATATGGTACTGATTCTATGTATGAGATACTTAACACATCTATTACCTGTGGTATGGGATATAACGGAGTCCTCCTTAATAACAAAGGACAGGTGATAGGAGTAGTAACATCTAAGTATGAGAGCAAGTACGGAAAGATGTTAGTTAGCGCTTATTCTATAAACAGCATAAAGAATGTCATCAATTGCTTAAGTAATGGTAAGGAACTAAAGACTATAGGTATAGAAGGTCGTGAAGTAACTTCCGCACTCAGCAAAGCCTACAACATGCCAAGAGGCATATATGTTAATTCTGTAAGCTTTAACTCACCTGCTTTTAAGGGTAATATCCAGCCGGGAGATATCATAAAGAGCGTTAATTCTGAAGCAGTATACAGTTTTGACAGGTTCCAGGAACTGATACTTGAGGCAGATGAGAACGAACCGCTTGTTATATCTCTTGCAAAGAGAGATAATAACGGCTATAAGGATATGGAAGTAAAACTTAGTTTTGGTAATTAGAAAGGGAATGGTATGAAGTATATCAATACGATACAGGTAGGAGACAGGATAAAATCAGTATATCTTGTTAATTCGAAGATCATAGCAACAGCAAGGAATTCTAAGGAATTTGCATCGGTCATGCTTATGGATAAAACAGGTTCCATAGACTCTAAGATATGGGAGCTCGGGGCTCCGGGAATATGTGAATTCGAGGTGGGAGACTACGTAGAGGCTGTCGGTCAGGTAATAGAATACAACAAGAAGAAGCAGTTCAAGATAGACTCCATAAGGGTTGCATCTCCTTCTGAGTATGATGAAGCTGATTATGTACCTGTAACGGAATTCAATATCGATGATATGTATGCTGAGTTGCTTGGATTTATCGACACGATATCTAACGAATCGATAAAGAAGCTTCTTAAGTTGTTCTTTGTGGAGGACGAAACATTTGTCGCTAAGTTCAAGGTGCATACGGCTGCTAAGTCAGTACATCACGGCTTCCGCGGAGGACTTCTTGAGCATACACTCGGAGTCACCAGAATATGCAACTTCATAGCGAATACTTATCCTTTTATCAAGAAGGATATCCTTGTGTCAACAGCTATGCTTCATGACATAGGCAAGATATATGAGCTGAGCTCTTTGCCTGAGAATGAATATACAGATTCGGGCAATCTTCTTGGGCATATAATCATGGGAACCATGATGGTTAGAGATAAGATCAAGCTCATACCGGGCTTTAGTGTGGCGCTTGCGACTGAGATAGAACACTGCATACTTGCGCATCATGGTAAGCTTGAGTATGGTTCTCCTAAGGTCCCGGCAACTGTTGAGGCGTATGCGCTTCACCTTGCGGATAATTATGATGCTAAGATGGAAAGCTTCAAGGAACTCTTCAAGAACAATGAAGGTGATATCATGTGGCTTGGCTTCAATAAGAACCTAGATACCAACGTAAAAAAGAGTATAGAGATATGATGAAGAAGAACGATAGGATAGAACTTGTTATAGAGGATATGAGTGCTGATGGCGATGGCGTGGGGCACTATGATGGCTTTACCTTCTTTGTGAAGGATGTGGTTGTGGGAGATCACGTGGAAGCTGTCATCATGAAACTAAAGAAGAATTATGGATATGCACGTATGGTGAGGCTTATAAAAGCCTCACCTGATCGCGTTATGCCTACATGTAGTGTGGCTCGCTCTTGCGGTGGATGTCAGCTAAGACACATGTCTGATGAGGCGTGCCTTAGCTTCAAGTCCAACCTCGTCATCAACCATATGAAGAGGATAGCAGGAATCCCTGAGGATTCATATACTTACGAGGGCATCGAGCCTATGAT
>DOVJ01000017.1 GCA_003520145.1 Eubacterium sp. | reverse complement strand
TTTTTACAGCCTTTTATATTGGCTAACATCATAGCAATAACAAAAATGGGGGTTACTTTGATGTGATATGATATGTACCCCCTTTACTTCTTTACTTTAAATCATATATCAAACTACCATCATCACAATGATTGTTCCAAGTCCCATGATCACACCGGCAAGCAATACTCCAAGTATGACTGCTATACAGCTAGACTTAAAGTCCATATCAAGGATGCTTGCTGCAAGGGTGCCTGTCCATGCACCTGTTCCTGGAACTGGTATACCTACAAAGAGAAGGAGTGCCACAAAGAGGCCTCGTCCCGCTTTCTCCTTGAGCTTTTCACCACCCTTATGCCCCTTATTAAGACACCAGCTAAAAAACTTACCTATGTACTTCTTATCCTTGCCCCACTCAAGTACTTTTCTCGCAAAGAAGAATATGAACGGAACAGGAAGCATATTGCCGATTATACATATAGCATAAGCAGGCAAGGTTGGAACACTATGCGCAATCGCATAAGGAAGTGCCGCTCTTAATTCAACAAGCGGCACCATAGATATAATAAACGATATAATCCAATGCTTATTCAAAACTTACACCTCAACCCCTATATAGATACACTTGTGGCTTCATTATCATCATCAAACTTGATAAGCTCCACTTCTTTATCTTCACTTCCGTCTAAGGATACTTCCTCATCAGAACTTCCAAGTTCAATAGGGCCTGCCTCCTTAATATCTGCCATATCAACAAGATCATCTATCGGCTTGATATCAAGTGCCTCGCCATTCTCATCACTTGACTTAGTAAGCATACCGTCAAATGTAAGCGGTGCAGTTTCTTCTTCACTTATAGTATTCGAAGAGAAAGAATAAGCTTCTTCCTTCGATGCAACAACTGAAGCTGCCTGCGCAGATGTAGAATATGTATAAGTCGTCTCACTACCATCAGTTAACGAATCATCGATATCATCATACTTATCCTTAGGTCCCTTCTTCATAGGCTTCCTAACCGGAACCTTCTTAGGTTTTGAAGGAGTGGTTGAATATGAAGCAAGATTCTTCGGCATGATAGAACTAATACCTGTTAAAGCGAATATAAATCCGATTATACTGAGAACTATCATCTTGAATATAAGGAATAT
The DNA here is from genome assembly GCA_003520145.1 of Eubacterium sp. Classification (GTDB taxonomy): domain Bacteria; phylum Bacillota; class Clostridia; order Lachnospirales; family Lachnospiraceae; genus UBA9775. The sequence goes on along the minus strand of DOVJ01000017.1, from coordinate 3,924 downwards.
CCTGTCAGGTGCTGTGATATCGATTACATCAGGATGAACAGAGTATAGAATATATGAATCCAAACCCTCTCTTGCGATATAATCACTTATCTTGCCAGAAACCTCTGAATCACCTACAACAGTGTACTTTCCGCTTATATCTATACGCTTAAGTTCTTCACTCACCTTATTGACCTTATTCTCCAAGAGCCTTGTAACTTCTCTTGAAAGAGCATATGAATCAGCAAAAGCAATCTCATCGAATTCCGCCTTGCGATTCTGCGGTACAGCGACAAAATACATATTGTAATCATCTGTCATAATTGCATAATAATATACCTTATCATAAGGAATGCCCAAAAACTTCTTCTCTTGCGTATAAAACTTATCAAGAACATAGTGAGGCTTAACTCTATAATAACATCCATCAGTATCAACATCACCCTGCGCCAATGCATCCTCCAGGCTGTGGATCTTTCCGGTCGAGATATAATCCTTGTTTTCTCTGTAGGTAGTTATTGTAAAGTACAAACAAACGCCTGCTATTATACAAGCTATGATTCCGGTTATGAACATGCTTTTGTTCATAATGTCCTCCCAAACTTAATTATCATTGTATCCACGACTTAAGCTTCCTATAGTGCTTGTAAGCATATTGAGCTTATTAGTTATACTTGAACTTGCCTGAGTCATCTCATTAGCAAGCTTAGATACTTCTGTAGCAACAACGGCAAATCCAAGACCGCTATCACCAGCTCTTGAAGCCTCGATAGAAGCATTCAGAGCAAGCATCTTCTGTCTCATACCAAATCCATCAATCTTCTTGTTAACAGCATTGATCTCGTTGATCTGCTCTGCAGCCTTCGCAATACCATCCTTAAGATTAGCCATGATATCTGAATTCACATGCTCTGTATAAGAAGCACGAACAAACATATTAATAACATCACCTAAAAGTTCTGCAGAAGCCTGAATCTCTTCTTTAGTTCTGACATTAACCTTCCTTAAGGCCGCGATATATACTTCTTCATCTATGTGAAGTTCCTTAGCAACGCTTCTGAACTTATCTTCCTGAGGATTATCAGGAAGAACCTGACCACCTATGATGCTTCCAAGCTTAGTTCCATCAGCAAGAGTTATAGGGATAGCGAAATCCATAAGGCCTGCATGGCAGGCATATACGCCCTCGCCTTCCTTATCACACTTCTCGCATCTTTTCTTACCTTCCGGACTCTTCCTTGTAAGATTGATACAAAAATCAGTAAAGTTATACGTATCGGATATATATGCACCATCGGCACCAACAGCAACTGTAGCAAGCCCTGTACTGATTGCCCAGTTCTTCATGATGTTACCGAATTTATCCATATCACAAAAATCCTGAATCTTAATCGCCATATCGCTATACCTCCTTGTATGCAACTATTCATAGTATTATTATACATCAAACCACAAAGCGATTGGGCGCAGATATTTACCTGCTTGCAATCTGAAGTTCAAGTCTTCTTCTTTTTCTTAACCACCATAGCACCCATCAAAAGCGTCACGCAGGTCATCACTATAGCAGCCCACATGAGCATAGTATTGAGCTTAAGATATGCATCAGCAGCCTTCATAGAATCAAGCGCATAGTCTATAAAATCCACGCTATGTGAATATATGCTGCGGATTATGAACCACACCCACAATGCGATAGAAACCACACCAACAAGTATAGTCCACACAAGAAGCGGAAGACGCTTCTTCATAACCATGAGTAGGATTCCGACAACTGACACTATAAGTCCTATGATAAGCGGGATTATATAATCCCATCTGATATTCTTCTTAGCACCGGCAGCTGTTTTAGAGCCGCAGGTAACCATGAGCTTCATAACAGTCTTCTCATCACCTGTTGAACCGATAAGTTCGATTATGTTCTCACCAGCCTTAAGCTTGTGATTGACAGCGAATTCTCCATCCGTTACTTCCACATCTTTGCCGTCTATAGTAAGCGCCTCAGCGTTAGTACGACCAGCTATGATTATGGAATCCTTGTCGGTCGTCACGCCGTCTATTGCCTTGTGAAGTCTTATCTCCACTGGATTGTTAGCGACATTCGCTATTCTGTGATAGGTATAAGTAACATCATCTATCACGTAGCTGATATCTATAGTGTTATTGTCAGACACAAGCTCTATGAAGCTATCTCCAGAGCCGTCAAGTGTCTCTTCTAACTTATCTTTTCCTACGTTAAAAGTAACTTTCGTCTCTTTGGCGTTCTTATATGAGAAGTTATATATTCTTGACGATATAAGACCATCTTCAGGAAGTATAAGTGCAAATGCACTGTCTCCCGAAAGTTCTATGTCATAATCGAAAGGTACTGTAGCAAGTCCGTCATTATCGAACGCTGTCAGACGAACTTTGACCTTCTTAGTATCCTCAGCAAATACAATCCTTGTGCCACCTTCAGATACATCTACTCTCTCTCCTTCTAATTCCTGATCATCAAGAGATGTCTGAACATATACAGATGAGTATCCATAAAGGGCTTCCTTCCAGTCCATGCGTATACATGAACTGTCATAATCTACTGTAAACAGTGGTGATTTTGTTATGATCTTTTCGTTCGGATTTACGAAAGCGAACTTATCACTGCTTCGCATATCGAAGACCTCTTCACCGCCATCGCTGATGCTTACATAAAGTGTTATGTAATACTCCTCGAAGCTGCTTACTTTGGTAAGATCCGCGATTGCCTCAACATTTTCACCAAACTTTCCTTGTCCTGCGGTAAGAAGCTTTCCATCGAATGAATTCTTCTGTGTAGTAAGGATAAGCTGATAGTTATATTCGGCATTCTCACGGCCTGACACCTTGAAGGTTGCCTTAGCTTCCTTCTCGTTGATCTCGCCTAAAGCATATGAATCGATCACGATATCCGAAGCGTTGAAGTTGACAGATACGCCAATCTTCTCGTTCTTACCCTTGTCATATCTTATCTTCCACTGACCTGCCTCAGCGTTACCGACAAATATATAAGTTGCCTTATCACCCGCATATACGGTCACGTTATCTGTGTCTGTGTCCTTGTTGATAACTGCGCCACCCGGAGCCACTAAGGCCCAGGTGACATCGTTCTCATCATAAGTGAGTTTTACCGTCATATTCTTAGGAGTATCGACACTTACAAGGTCGCTCTCCTTTTCCTCCGCGGATACATACGAAGCCGGAAGGAGCACTGCTAATGCCAAGATAAGCGCTATAAGTATTTTCTTAATTCGCATACATCCTCCTAGTACAATTCTATATCAACATCCCAGATACTGTCGCCATCTATAACGATTCTGAATCCATCAGCAGATCCATTGCCATAATCATCGCTTCTAGCATAGATAACAAACTGACTACCCATAACTCCGATTATCACATCACCGTTAAGGTCTCCGATATGCTTGCCAAAGAACTTAAAGTTATACCTAGCATCGCCATGCATATGAAGGCCTGAGAATACAGTTGATATGTCTGCTCTGCCGCTTCCGTTGATATGCACGTTGAAATCATCGGTGAAATCGAGGTTTACTCCTGTTGAAACCAGGAGTTTTAAGCCATATGTATCCCGGGGGCTTATTCCGAGTATTGCATTCTCGTATGTATACTTACCAAGCTCTACCTCAGCCTTACCAAGCTCTACCATCTCAAAAAGCTTTGCGGTTGTCGAAAGCTTAAGATTAAAGTCAAGAGGTGTGACCTCCAGAGTAGTATCATCAAGCTTAAGAACTGATATATCAAGTATATCACCGAGGAGTGAATTGCTGCCTGGTATCAGCATACTGAGATTAAGTACATCTACGTCGCAGCCACCCTTATGTGTAACCTGAAGAAGCTTGGTTATAAGTCCGCTCTGATTAAAGCTCTTCTTAAGATTGCTAACTCCGCCCTTGAAGTCACTTAACGAAACCA